>JBBIUO010000075.1:6905-13257 GCA_037440205.1 Chloroflexota bacterium | reverse complement strand
GATGATCCGCCCATGCCGATGACAAGGACCCGGTCGATGCCTTCGTCGTGGATTTGTTTTGCGAAAGAGAGATAACCATCCAATCGTGCGCGGGCATCTTCGATGGAGTGAAGCCAGCCGAGGCGAATCCTGATCTCTGCCTGACCTTCGGGGTCGCTGGCCCAAAGCGTCGGGTCGTGGGCCCAGATTCGGGCGGCGACGGAATGCTCTTCCAGCGTAGTCAAACGTTTGGCAACAGAATCAGCCATCCCGTTAAGAGAAGAAGCGGCGTTCTTCCTCCGCTCCTCGATGGCTTGCAAAAGAGTCGTGAACGCATCGGCAAATGCCTTCACCCCTTCCTCTTCCAATTCCTGCGTGACCGTGCCCATCGAAACGCCGGCGGCTTTCAACTCGGCGAAAAATAATTGCGCTTCTTCGAGGCCGCGCGTGATGGTGAGATTGGCTTTGCCGTGATCGCGGAAGGCATCGAGCGTGGCAGGCGGCACGGTGTTGACGGTGTCGGGGCCGATGAGCGTATCCACGTAGAGCGTGTCGGAGTAGGCGGGGTTTTTCGTGCCGGTGGATGCCCACAGCGGACGTTGAACGCGCGCGCGAAAACGGGCTTTGAGTGTGGCGAAACGCGGCGACGTAAAAATGGATTCGAATGCGTCGTAGGCCATCTTTGCGTTTGCAATGGCGGCGCGGCCACGCAAAGGCGAACCTTCGGGCAGGCGTGGATCCACTTTGGTATCCACGCGCGAAACGAAAAACGACGCGACCGATGCAACCATCTCGATGGGTTGATTCGCGGCGATGCGGTCTTCGAGACCGGCAAGGTAGGCATCCATGACGGCGGCGTAACGGTCGAGGGAGAAGATGAGCGTGATGTTGACGTTGATTCCCGCCGCGATGCTGGCGCGAATGGCGGGAATGCCTTCTTTGGTGGCAGGGATTTTTATCATCAGGTTCGGGCGCGCCACGCGTTCCCAAAGTTCTCTTGCCTGTTTGATGGTGGCATCGGTGTCGTTCGCCAGATACGGGCTGACTTCGAGACTCACGAAGCCGTCGCCGCCGCGCGTTTCATCGTACAGCGGGCGGAAGAGATCGCAGGCTTCCTGAATATCTTCGATGGCGAGCGACCAGAAGATTCTTTCCGCATCCCAGCCCGCCCAGGCAAGCGGAATCAACGCCGAGTCGTAATCGGTCGTTTTGGCGATGGCGTTTTGAAAAATCGTCGGGTTCGAGGTCACGCCGCGGATGTCGCCGCGCTCGATCATCGCCCTGAGTTCGCCGTTGACGAGAAGTTTCCTTTGAATGTTGTCGTACCACAGGGATTGACCGAGGGAGGTGAGTTTTGAAATCGGATTTGACATAATGAACAAATGCTCCTGAAAAATACGCAACTCGCAAAACGCAACATTTCATCTCGCACTTTGCGTTTTGCGCTTTGCGTTTTATGATTCGCGTTTCACATTCTTACACGTCACGCTTCGTCTTCCATTGCTTTTATCTTCCCCACCCTTCGCGCCAACCGTTCTTCGCCGGGATCATCGCCCAGATAACGCGCGTTCAAAAAGGCAGGCACGATCACTTTCACCAGTTCGGGGCCGATCACGCGCCCGCCCATGCAAAGCACATTCATCGCGTCGTGCATCACGCCTTGCGCCGCAGAATACGTGTCGTGACAGATCGAGGCGTAAATGCCTTTCATCTTGTTTGCCGCAATCGCCGCGCCGACGCCCGAACCGCAGATCAAAATTCCGCGCTCGGCTTCGCCCCGCTGAATCTGCTCACCGACCTTTTTCGTGAAATCGGGAAAGTCCACCGCATCCGCGCTGTACGTGCCAACGTCAATCACCTCATGACCGAGCGCCTTCACTGATTCGATCACCACATTTTTCAGCGGGAAGCCCGCGTGGTCACAACCAACTGCTACTTTCATCTTCACTCCCGTAAGACCGACTTAAGTCGGTCCTACAATCGGCGCTACAATTCCTTCGCTTTCGCAATCACATTCTCGACGGTAAACCCAAGTTTTTCAAAGATGACCTTCGCCGGGGCAGATGCGCCGAAGCGTTCGATGCTGATGACGGACTGCGCGTATCGCTCCCAGCCGAGGCCTGATCCCGCTTCGACGGCGAGTCGCCGCTGAATGTTTTTCGGCAACACAGACTCGCGCCAGGCATTCTCGAACAGTTCCCAACTCGGGAAGGAGACCACGCGCACGCCTTTGCCTTCGTCCGCGAGTTTCTTCGCCGCATCGAGGATCAGACTTACCTCTGAACCTGAAGCCATCAAAATGATTTCGGGATTCCCAAAGTCCTTCAACACGTACGCGCCTTTGCGCAAGTTGGAAACTTGCGCTACGTCGAGAGTCGGGACGGCTTGACGAGTCAACGCAAGCACGGTCGGGCCATTTCGTCGTTCAACGGCGATCTTCCATGCCTGCGCCGTTTCGTTCGCATCGGCAGGGCGGATGACCACCAAATTCGGGATCAGCCGCAACGACATCAGATGCTCGATGGGCTGGTGCGTAGGGCCATCCTCCCCGAGACCGACGCTGTCATGCGTAAAAATAAAAACGGACGGGATGTGCGACAACGCGGCGAGACGAATCGCGGGACGCATGTAATCTGCAAACACAAGGAACGTTCCGCCGTAGGGGATCACACCGCCAAAGAGCGCCATGCCGTTCAACGTTGCGCCCATCATGTGTTCGCGCACGCCAAAATGGAAGTTGCGTCCCTCGTAACAGTCTTTTTGGAAGGCGGGGCTTCCGTCAATTTTGGTGTTGTTCGAGGGAGCCAGATCGGCAGAGCCGCCGATGAGTTCGGGGAGTTTCGGCGCAAGCGCATTGATGGTCTTGCCGGAAGCGGCGCGGGTTGCCATGCCTTTCGCATCGGCGGGGAAAGTCGGCAAAGCGGATTCCCATTCGGCAGGCAGTTCGCCATTCAAGCGGCGCTCGAGTTCCGCGCCCAAAGCGGGATGAAGACGCTTGTACGCATCGAAGCGCAAACGCCAATCGCGTTCGAGTTCGCGGCCTTTATCCACTGCATTGCGGTAGAACGCCAGCACATCGTCGGGGATGAGGAAGCGCGGTTCCTTCGGCCAGCCGAGATTATCCTTTGCGGCGTTGAGTTCTTCATCGCCGAGCGGCTCGCCGTGCGCCTTGGAAGTTCCCTGCCGGTTCGGCGCGCCATAGCCAATGGTTGTGCGGCAGATGATAAGGGTCGGCCTCGGTTCGGTCTTTGCTTCTTGAATCACCTTGTCAAGGACTTCCACATCGTTGCCATCCTCCACGCGCAACACCTGCCAGCCATACGAGCGGAATCGCACAGCGCGGTCTTCGGTGAAGGCCAGATCCGTCGAGCCATCAATCGAGATGCGATTGTCGTCGTAGAGATAGATCAACCGCCCCAGCGATAAATGTCCCGCCAGTGAAGCGGCTTCGGAGGTGATTCCCTCCATCAGGGCGCCGTCAGTGACGATGGCATAGATGAAAGGATCAATGATCTCGTGGCCCCCCTGGTTGAAGGTCGCGGCAAGATGCGAGGCGGCAATCGCCATGCCCACGCCGGTCGCAAATCCCTGGCCGAGCGGGCCGGTGGTCATTTCCACACCGGGGGTCAAGCCATACTCGGGATGCCCCGGCGTGAGGCTCCCCCACTGACGAAAATTTTTGAGTTCATCGAGCGAGAGGTCATACCCCGTCAGATGCAACAGGGAATACAGAAGCATCGAACCATGCCCACCCGAAAGAATGAAGCGATCACGCCCCGCCCATTTTGGGTTGCGGGGGTTGTGCCGCAGATGACGAGTCCAGAGCGTGTAAGCCATCGCGGCGGTACCCATCGGCAAACCGGGATGACCGGAGTTGGCTTTTTGCACGGCATCAGCGGAGAGAAAACGAAGCGTATTGATTGCGCGGGTTTGAAGGTCCTGGGTTGTCATGCGGCATATTTTACCATCCGCAGGGAAAATATCCTGTAAAATAACAGGCGGCGCAGCGCAAGATACTATCTTGCGTTACGGGCAAAATCACTTCAATTTATCATTACCAAATAACGAAGGAGGCGCAATGAAATTAACCATCCTGCACACAAACGATATGCACGGAAGAATCCAGCAGTTGGAAAGAATTGCAACGCTCGTTCGTACCATCCGCGCGGAGGTGAATCAAAACGGCGGGCTTTGCCTGTACGTGGATGCCGGGGATGCAGAAGACACCATTTTGCTCGAAAGCAGTCTTACAAAGGGAAGCGCCATGAACGCGATGCTTCGCGGCGCAGGCTGTGATTACGCCGCGCTTGGCAATGCGATCCCGGCGCGTTATGGAATCCAGCCGATCAAAGATATGGGCGCGTCGTTTGGCCGCCCGCTCTTGTGCGCAAATCTATTCGACGAAAACGGAGAAACGATTCCGGGGCTCGAGCCTTTCACCATTTTCGAATTTCAAAATCAAAAACTGGGAATCATCGGCCTGACCGATCCGTCGGAAAGTTATCGAACTTTTTTCCACCTCAAAACCGAAGAAGCCGCAGATGTTCTTCCAAAACTGATTTCCGACCTGCGAGGCCGCGGCGCGCAAACGATCATCCTGCTCTCTCACCTGAGTTCAAAAGCGGATATTGAACTTGCAGAAAAAGTTCAAGGCGTGGATGTCATCGTCGGCGCGCACGACCACAAAGCCATCACGCCGCCGCTCGTGGTCAATGGGACGATCATCGTGCAAGCAGGCGATTTCGGAAAGTTCCTCGGTCGTCTCGACCTGACAACTGATTCAGCGACAGGGAAAGTGGTTGCGCATGAAGGGACTCTCCTGCCCATTGACGAATCCATTCCGCCCGACCCGCAGGCTCAACAAGCCGTGGCAAACGAACGCATTCGCATTGACCAATTAATGGGACGCGAGATCGGCATTTTGAATCAAGCCATTGATCTTGCCGATGACCGCGAATGCTCCGCGATCCGCTCCACCGCCAACCCCGCATGGATCAAATTGACGGGAAGCCAGATCAAGCAATTTCTCCGTGAGGCTTCCAAGCCCGAAAACGCGGCGCGCCAGTTGCACGGCTTGCGCGGACGCTCGGTTGGAATGCCGCATGTCGCCGGGGCGAAAATCCGTCGAAACGGAACCAGCCCGGAGGATGTCGAGATCGAGGTGCAGGGAAGAGTCATCAAAGACGAAGAGAGTTTCCTCGTCGCATCCACCGATATGGAATTTGCGGATTACGTCGGCTATCTTGTCATCCCGTTTGAAACCGTCGAGTTCGAAGTCCCCACCATCATGCCGGAAGTGATGGAAGATTACATTCGCGCACATACGCCCATTTCAATTCCGTCCCATTAATATTGGTTTCATAGCGGGGTGCTACAGTGAGGAAAATTTCCCCAAGGAGAGAGCCATGGTGAATGCAAATATCTTCAACAATGTTCCGATCTTCGAACTGCTCGACGACGAAGAGCGCAAGGTGCTTGCCCAGCAGGTCTCGATCAGTGTCTTCAAAAAGGGACAAACGGTTTTCAAGGCAGGCGATCCGGGCGGGCTGGCGTACATCATCCAAAAGGGTTCGGTGCGTATCACGATCCGCGACGCGAACAACGAAAGCGTCACGTTGAGCGTCGCGGAGGAAGGCGATATTTTCGGCATGTCCTCCCTGCTGGCCGGGGAAAATCACCTGACCAGCGCCGTGGCGCTCGAAAATACAACCGCCATCGAACTGGACCGCAACGACATCATCGCGCTGATCTCCACCAAGCCGATGGCGGGACTGGACATGATGACCATCGTGGAAAAGCATTTACGCGCCGCACATGAAATGATGCGTGAACGTGTCACCCGCAACCCCAACATCGAGATCGCGGAAAAGGAGACCTTCGGCGAGCGCGTCGCGGACGGAGTGGCGCGTTTCGGAGGCTCCTGGGGGTTTGTCATCGCATTCGGGGTGATTTTGGTCGTTTACACATTCGTCAACAGTGAAATAAAACACCCCTGGGACCCGTATCCCTTCATTCTGCTCAACCTTTTTCTTTCGATGTTGGCGGCGATCCAGGCGCCTGTCATCATGATGAGCCAGAACCGGCAGGACGCCAAAGATCGCACGCGCAGTGAATTGGATTATCGTGTCAATCTGAAAGCTGAAGTGGAAGTGGAGGAAATCCTTCACCGCGTCGGCAGGATCGAGGAAATGCTGATCGAAGTCCTGCCGGGCGAGGATGATGAAAACGAATAGCTGTCCCACCGTTTTTAACGGGAATCTTTTCTCAACCACAAAGGGGACAAAGGATCACGAAGGGAAAAACCCTGAAAACATCCTTTGTGCGCCTCACCTGCACTGCACCGAACGCAATACGGTGCAAGTGTTGTGACCCT
>JBBIUO010000075.1:0-6851 GCA_037440205.1 Chloroflexota bacterium | reverse complement strand
ATATTTTTCCTTCAACTCATTCCCCGGCAAAACGATCTGTCCCTCGTGAAGATCGCCGACGCTCGACACCTGTTCCTGTTTTTCAACCGCCAGCCATGCGGTGAACGCCGCGACGAGAGCATCCAGTTGTTCGGGCAGGTACAGTAACTCCATCGGCCAGACGCCTTTGGTGAGTTTGTAGCGCGTGATCTCTTCAAAAAAATCCATCGGGTCGTTGATGTACAGGCCGCGATCGTAGAGGATCAATTGGCGTTGCAGGCGTCCCTCCAGCGAGGGTTTCGCCAGCGGAACCTGCCCCGCCATCACACAATAACAGGCATGGGGATGTGTTTCCAAAACCCGGTATGCGGTCTCTTTGTCGGGATATTTTTTGAAGCCCATCTTTTCCATGCGGCGATACAACTCGAAGCCCACCTGCATCCACGCGGGGCACAGCGCCGCGCTCGAAGAAGTCCCCGTCACCGTAATGCCGCGCTGACGCAATTCATATTCCGCCACGCGCAATTCCGCGCCGCGCACCTGATGCGGCGTGAGCATCTCCTTTTTCAGCATCTCCCGCACCAGGCCGCGATTCACTCCCGCCGGGGCATTCACCGCCACCGTCGCAGATTTCTGCCCCGCGAGAAACGCCATCACATCCTCCATCTCGCCGTCCGAAAGCGCAAGGAGATGCAGGCCTTTGTCCAAAGCCGCATAGGTGAAGGATTTGCGCCCGGAGGTCGGGTCTATGCCAACGAAGACCGAATCAGTGAAGAGCATGGGTAAGGGTTAAGGGGAACAGGTGGACAGGAAAGAGTAAACAGGTACACAAGTAGACAAGTGAATAAGCGTAAGTCTATTTTACACCCCAATTCATGTATACTCGGCCATCATGCAAAAAAACCAGCGAATCATCCTTTACATCCTCCTGCTCATTGCCGGCGCTTCGTGGATTTCATTGAGCGCAGACAAGGCAGGCTCCTCCACATCGGGGAACATCCCCGCGCCACAGGCGGGATTTGCCGCGCCCGATTTCACGCTCAAAACACCCACCGGTGAAGCCTACACCCTTTCCGAATTTCGCGGACAGGCCGTGCTCGTCAATCTTTGGGCAACGTGGTGCCCGCCCTGCCGCGCCGAAATGCCCACCATCGAATCCATGTACCGGGAATACAAAGACCGGGGCTTCATCGTCCTTGCCATTGACATGACCTACCAGGACGATCCTTTCGCCGTCGTGCCGTTCGTGCAGGAATACAACCTCACCTTCCCCATCCTGCTCGAAGAAACGGGCGACGTCGCCGCCATGTATCAACTGCGGTCTCTGCCTTCCTCGTTCTTCATCAACCCCGATGGCATCATCGCCGAAGTTGTCATCGGCGGGCCCATGTCCGAGGCATTGCTTCGCACACGCATCGAACAAATCCTTCCATAATATGCTTGAAAACTTCCGCAACCTCTTCTCACCGCCCCGCCACATGATCCTGCTCGTCATCGCCGCATGGATCGGCCTCAGCCTCGCCGAAAAACGCGCCGAGCGTCACGGCATCGGCAAGGAACAACTCAACAACATCACCTTTTACGGGCTGACCGCGTTCGTCATCGGCGGGCGGGTTTCGTTCGTCTTGCAAAATATCCCCTCGTTCCTCAAAAGCCCGCTCGGCATCGTCTCCATCAATCCCGACATTTTCGATCCGCTCGGTGGATTGGCAGTGGCCGTCATCGTCGCAATGGTCTACGGCCAGCGGCAGGCGCTTTCCTTTTGGCCGGCGCTCGACGCACTGACCCCGTTCCTTGCCGTGATTTCAATCGGGCTGGGATTAAGTCATCTCGCGGCAGGCACAGCCTTTGGAAAAGAAACCGACCTGCCCTGGGGAATCGATTTGTGGAGTGCCACCCGCCACCCGACTCAAATCTACGAGACGCTCGCTTCGCTCTTAATCCTCGGCCTGCTCTGGCTCAAAAAGCATGATCCACGCCCGGGCATTTTCTTCCTCACCTTCGCCGCATGGACAGCCGCCTCGCAGATTTTTCTGCAAGCCTTCCGCGGCGACAGCACATTGGTCTTCAACGGCCTGCACCAGGAGCAGGTCATTGCGTGGATCGCGCTTGCGGTTTGCTTCGTTCTCCTCGAAACAAGATTCAAGTCATCGTCAGAGACGGAATCTGATTCAGCGAAGATCAATGTCAAATGACGGGAGCAGGTCGGGGTAAGTAAGGAAGCGGGTTTATATCCACAAAAGACCCTAAAGGTTTCCAAAACCTTTAGGGTCTGCTTTTTCAGAAACCTTTCTAAATCTGCAAGGGCGATGATCCGCGTGAGATGTTCGCCAGAAATTCCTGGCGTGTGGCGAGGTTTGCGCGGAAGGCGCCGTGCATGGCGGAGGTGGTCATGCGGGCGTCGTGTTTTTTTACGCCGCGCATCATCGAGCACAGGTGCATGGCTTCGACAACGACAGCCACGCCCTGCGGTTTGAGCAGGTCGCGCAAAAAGTCGGCGATCTGGCGGGTCATGCGTTCCTGCACCTGCAGGCGGCGCGAATACATTTCAACGATGCGGGGAATCTTCGAGAGGCCGAGCACCTTGCCATCGGGGATGTAGGCCACGTGCATGCGCCCCATAAACGGGAGCATGTGATGTTCGCACAGGCTGTAGAATTCGATGTCACGCACAAGCACCATCTCATCGTATTTCACGTCGAACAACGCGCCGTTGATGATGGCGCCTGAATCCATCGTGTACCCGCCCAGCAGTTCGTGATACATGCGCGCCACACGATGCGGCGTAAATTGCAGTCCCTCGCGTTGCGGGTCCTCGCCCACCGCATTCAGGATCTGTGTTATCGCCTCTTCGATTGCGGCATTATCCATGGTGTTGTCTGTAACATCGTTCTCATTCACATCGTCAAATTCCATTTTCACTCCAACTTGAAAAGTCCAATCCACCGAACGGGCAATAAATTAAAACTGGCCCGACAGCAAAGCCGCCGGGCCAGTGACTGGCTCAACCGATTAACCGAGTTCGGGTTCGATCAACCCGTAACTCCCGTTGCGGCGGCGGTACAGCACGTTGATCTTGCTGGTCTCCGCATTATAAAAGATAAAGAAGTTATCGTGTCCAAGGTTGCGCATCTGGATGATCGCCTCCTCTTCATTCATCGGGTAGAGCACGAACTTCTTTTTGCGCGCCACGAGCGGCGAGAGTTCGCCCGTTTCATCGTCAATGATCGGCTCGGCGGCCTCCGCGGCCGAGCGGCCGTCGCCGCGGCCATGATAATGTTTTCCCTTATACCGCTCGATCTGGGTCTGCATATTGTCAATCGCCCTGTCAAATGCGGCCAGCACTTCATCGGTGCGCTCCTCCGTGCGAAGCGTAAAACCCTTGCCATACACGGTGATCTGCGCCACATTGCGGTCCAGGGCACTGCGCGCGGCCTTGTGGTGGGATAACTCGACACGTACGGAATCAATCGCCGGCAGGTAACGGTCGAGGTTGCCTGCCTTCTTGTTAACGTACTCTTCGATCTGGTCGGTCAACCGAATGCTGCGTGTCTGAACTTCCACTTTGTTGGACATACGTCCTCCTTTTGGGATGAAAAGTTACGAACACAAAACGCTCACACGTGCCTCAGGCCGTGGTGAGGCAGCGCGCGGGCGACTGTCAACGCAAATACATTTTTCGCGCCCGATTTGAACAACGCTTCTGCACTGGACGATAAGGTTGATCCTGTCGTGGAGACATCATCCAACACGATGACATTTTTTCCGTTCACCCCCGCCCCGGCCTGAAACGCCTCGCGGACATTTTCCCGCCGTTCCTGCTTTGTCAACCCCACCTGGGAACGTGTCTCTTTTCGACGGCTCAATGCTTTCGGCGAAAATTCCATGCCAAGCGCCAATGCCAGCGGCTTTGCGATCATCGCCACCTGGTTGTATCCCCGCTCTTTGTGTCTCTTCCTGCCCAGGGGAATTGGAACGATCATGTCTGCGTTCCAGTTCAACTCCTTCACGAAATGGGACATGTGAAAGGCAAGCGCATCCCCCAATGCCAGATCACGCCGGTATTTCAATTTGTGCAACGCCTTTCGGACGGGATCATCGAAGACAGCCCATGCGCGCAGGGCGTGAAATCGCGGCCTGTCTGCGCGGCAGGAATCGCAAGTCCCTTTTTTCTCCTGCGGCAGGCCGCACACTTCACATAAGGTTCCGTTCAACACCTGTACACGCTGCTGGCAATCCCTGCACCAGCGCGAGCCGGTCTTTCCACACCCCCCGCATTCCGGCGGGAATAATATATCCAATCCAGCCCATATTGATCGGTAAAGAATATAAGACAAGGATGTATCAGGCAAGTTCCGCCTCCGCTTGGCTGGCACAATACGTTCAGAAGGGTCAGGGCGGGTTCTTTGTTTTTACGGGCCCAGGAACGGGCCAAAGGCACCGGCGATCTGGAACGCGGCAGGAGCCATGAGGATGATCAGAATGGACGGAAACGTTAACAAAGCCATCGGGATGATCATTTTTACGGGGGCCTTATGCGCCAGTTCTTCCGCAAACTGGCGCCGCTTCACGCGCAACTGGTCGGATTGAATGCGAAGCACCTTTGCCAGACTCACACCAAGGATCTGGCTCTGGATCACAGCCGCAACAAAACTTGTCAGTTCGGGCAGGCCAATGCGATCCGCCATATCGCGCAGGGCTTCGCGCTGGGTCTTCCCCAGTTGAACTTCGCGGATACACCTTCCAAACATCAGCGAAAGTTCGTTCTCCCATTTTTCGGCCACCTTGGACATGGCCGCGTCAAAGCCCAGCCCGGCCTCCACGCAGATGGTCAACAGGTCAAGGGCATCCGGAAGAGCCTTGCGAACTTCACCCTGGCGGCTGTTGATGCGGCTCTGAAGCCACAATTGCGGAAAGAAAAAGCCGATCACAGTGAACAGGCCAACGACCAGGATGGTCCTGCCCACCGGCCAGGTTTTGGACAATAAGGCGATCAGGAGCAGGCCGCCGCCAAACAAGCCCGCGCCAATAAAACGGGTCGCCAGAAACGTTGCGGCATCAATGCGGCCCGGATTTCCCGCCAGTTCCAGTTTAAGCGTCGTTTCCTGTAAAAGTTTCTGCGGCGTAAAACGGGCCGAGATCTCGCCGATCTTTTCGATCATCGGCACAACAACCCTTTGTAAAAAGGGCTGTTGCAGTTCAATATCTTCAAGCGAAACGGTTTCGCCGCGCTGGGTTGCCTCTGCCAAGCGTGAGAGGATGGGGTCCGATTCATCCGTTGTCGCCTGGCGCGAGATACGCATTCCAACAACCACAAGCGCCACCACGCCGCCAAGGACCACAATAGCCAGAATGATCCCAACAATCGTTGCCATATTACACCTCAATATCCGCTATTTTCATCATGATAAAGTAACCCGAGAAGATCAAACCAAGAACACAACAAATAATGCCCGCAGTGACAAGAGTGCCTCCCTGGGTGATGGCCAGAATATAATCCTGATTGAGGAACCACAGAATCAATACAAGGAAGAACGGAATCAGGGAAAGCACCGAACCGGATGTGCGCACCTGCGCTGTAAGCACGCGCACCTCCCCTTTGATGCGGACGCGTTCACGAATGGTAAAGGAGATGGTATCCAGAATTTCGGAAAGATTACCGCCAACCTCCCGCTGTACATTGATGGCAGTAACAACGAAATCAAGGTCGTCACTTGGGATTCGGCGGAGCAGGTTATCCAGCGCGGTTTCCATTGGGATGCCAATTTGCATTTCCTGCACCACGCGGTGAAATTCATCTTTGATCGGCGATGGGAGTTCCTTGCTGACCGCCTCCATGGCCTGCATGGTCGAATATCCCGCGCGCAGGCCGTTCACCATCAGGTTGAGCATGTCAGAAAGCTGGTCGTTGAATTTTTGCAGGCGAAGTTTCTGCTGTCTCCTCACATAGAAACCCGGAGCAAACGCCCCGGCGACCGCCCCTATGACCGCGGAAGCCCAATGCTGGTTACCGATGAACCATATCACGAGACCGCCGAGCAGTATGGAAACAATGATCAAAATAAAATATTCACCAACCTTGAACTTCAAATCAGCCCGGGCAAGATTCCGGGCGATCCGGTCGCCAAAGGAGGTTTTCTCCACCCGCTTCGACACCCAATCCGTGATTACGGAATTCTGGGCTTCGCGGTCAATGTTCTGCTTGTCGTCATCCAGGTATTGGGCCAGGCGTTGTTCGACAACAACGCGTTCACTGTTCGACGAAACAATGACGCCTATGATCAACAGGATGATTACAACAATACCGCCAATGATGATAATCGTGGCCATCGTATCGAATTCTCTCAAACCATGGATTCAGGTCTAATAGCGGCGGCGCTCACCGATGCCAAAGATGGAAGGCGGCAGGTGAATGCCAGCGGCCTCGATCTTATCCATGAATTTCGGGCGCAGGCCGGTGGGACGTGTGCGGCCAATGATCCTGCCGTTTTCCATGCCGGTCTGTTCGAACATAAAAATATCCGTCATCGTGATCACATCCCCTTCCATGCCGCTGACCTCGGTGATCGTGATCACTTTGCGGCTTCCATCGCGCATACGCGCCTGCTGGCAGATAACATCCACCGCGCCGGCGATCTGCTCGCGAATCGCCCTCACCGGCAAATCCATGCCCGCCATGAGACACATGGTTTCGATACGGGCGATTGCATCGCGGGGGGAGTTGGCATGCGCCGTGGTCATCGAACCATCGTGACCTGTGTTCATGGCCTGCAACATATCGAGAGTTTCACCGCCGCGGCATTCTCCCACAATGATCCGTTCGGGGCGCATACGAAGCGAGTTAATGACCAGGTCGCGGATCGTGATCTCGC
>JBBIUO010000074.1:0-13568 GCA_037440205.1 Chloroflexota bacterium | reverse complement strand
AAGACCTGAGGATCGGTGAAGGGCGGGTCGGTTTGTTCCTGCAATTTTGCGGCGATGAGTGAAGTGAGCTGGCTCTCGGTGATTTGCAGTGTGACAGTTCCTGTTTCTGCCCCGGCCGCGAATGCCTGTTCGATTTGCGCGTGCATGTTCTGCACTTCGTCTGCCGAGGCTGGCACAGTTTCGGCGGGATAGTCCGGCCCTCCGACGAAAATATTGCAGGCGAGCGATGCAAGCATGAGCGCGGCAAGAGAAAAAATAAAATGGAATTTTTTTGTTTTCATGGCTTTATACTTTTTGAATTTCAATGGATAAGCGGAGCAATTATAGCATGAGCGACTCTCAAACCCCTTCAACGACCATTTCAACTACCGGGCAAACCCTCGCGGCAAAGATCGAGGCGATGCTGTTCGTCTCTGCGGAACCGGTGGCCGTGGCGCAACTTGCAACCGCATTGGATGTGAATGCCACCGTGGTGGAGCGCGGACTCAAGGAGCTTGACGATTCACTCCTGACCCGCGGCCTGCGCCTGCAACGAAATGCAGGACGCGTGCAATTGACGACCGCCCCCGAACTGGCCCCGATCATCGAGCGTTTTCTCGGCCTCGAAGCGACGACGCATCTCAGCCGGGCAGCATTGGAAACACTGGCGATCATCGCGTATCAACAGCCATGCACACGCCCGCAGATCGATTCGGTGCGCGGCGTGAACAGCGACGGCATGTTGAAGAGTCTGCTGAGCAAGGGACTCGTTCTGGAAGCGGGCCGCACTGATGGACCTGGCCGCCCGATTTTGTATGCCACCACGCCGGAGTTTTTACAGCACTTCGGCCTGGGTTCCATCGTCGAGCTGCCTCCGCTTGCCGCGCCGACCGAATCGGACAACGAACACAGCGAGTTATTAAAAGGATAGTCGAATCCCATGCAGGAACGTTTGCAAAAATTGCTTGCCCATGCCGGGTATGGTTCCCGCCGCGCGTGTGAAGAATTCATCATTGCCGGGCGTGTGGCTGTAAATGGAAAGATCGCCGTGCTGGGTCAAAAGGCAGACCTTTCTGTTGATAAAGTCACTTTGGATGGCAAACCGTTACCCAAAGCAGAGACATTGACTTACATCGCGTTGTACAAACCGCGCAATGTGCTTTCAGCAGTGGAGGGACAGGATGACCGCCAAACCGTTCGAGACTTGATTCCCGTCGAAGGGCATTTGTATCCCGTAGGCAGATTGGATTTCGACTCTGAAGGTTTGATTCTGATGACCAATGACGGCGATTTGGCGAATAAGTTGACACATCCGCGATATGGTCATGAAAAAGAGTACCGGGTTTTGCTTGCGCGCAGACCGGACGAGGAGCAACTTTCCACGTGGCGGCGCGGCGTGATTCTCGAAGACGGCGATAAAACCGCACCTGCGGAGGTGAACTTTCTATCCACTTCCGGCAAAGGCGCATGGATCCGCGTGGTGATGGGCGAAGGGAAGAAACGCCAGATCCGCGAAGTAGGCAAACTGCTTGGCCTGCCGGTTGTGAAGATCATCCGCCTGCGGATTGGCACATTGCGGCTTGGCAATCTCAAGCCGCGTCAGTGGCGATACCTGACATCCGATGAAGTTGCCGAGTTGAAAGGCGAAAAACGCGAGCCGAAGCCTGCTTTTGCAAAATCTGACAGACGATCCGCCCCGAAAAAAAGCTGGGCAAGGGATAAAGACTCGAAAGATAAACCGCCCCGCTCACCTGGAAGAAGACCCGGTAAACCGATCAGGAAATCATCTGGCTCGTAAACCCGAATTTGGTTAAAACGAAACTCACCCCGAAAGGATTTTTCGCGGGTGAGTTTTTCTTTTTTCTGGTTTGAAGAACTAACTTTGGCGGATGTCCCAGAATTTCTTCACCACTTTTTCGAGCGCCTTTTTGACAGTGTCCTTTTTCATGCCGGCTACTTTGAAGGTAAGCAACTTCGAGCTGGTATCCGGGCCGGAGAACATGCCAAATGCGATGAAGTTTCCGCCGGCGTCCGCAATGGCTTTGGTCACTTTGGCAAGTTGACCGGGTTTATCCTCCACCAATGCGCTGACACGGATAGCCTTTTCGCGCGCACCCATCAACTCAAGGAAAATCTTGAACAGGTCGGTTTCTGTGATGATGCCTGCAATGGCGCCGGAGCGCATGACGGGCATGCCGCCAATCTTTGAATCCGCCATGATGCGGGCGGCCTCTTCGATGGGCGTGTTCACGTCAACGGTCTTTACCTTTTTGGTCATCACCTGTTTGACTGTCACTTTGCTGAGCAGGTAGTTCATCTCCCATACGCTCAGGCTGGTGACCGGGGAAGGGGATGCGTTCAGCAGGTCACGTTCAGAAACGATACCCAGCAGTTTGCCGTCTTTGACGACCGGCGCGCGGCGGATGTGTTCCTTTTTGAACATGGCAAGTGCATCATGTACGGGAGTCTCGGGTGAGACGGAAATAACAGGGTGTGACATTCTTTCGCCAACAAACATTTTTACCTCCAATGTGTTGAGAAAACTGATTATGTGAAATTTGTTACAAACGTATTATACGTGGAATTCCCGGAAAGGAAGTCACTTATTTGGAGTGAAAAAGGTCACTTCGCAAATTCCTTCACCACCCGCGCCATGTGCTTTGCGTGTTTCAAATACAAATCGAGGCGGATTCGTTGGGAGCGTGGGCGCGTGTGTCGGGGTAGCCGAGGCCCATCGTCGCAACGGGCAGTTTCAGGTCATGGACGAACGGGTAATTGGGGCCCGATCCGCCAACCATTGGCACAATTTCCATTGGCGCGCCGTAAATCTCAGCGGAGGCATCCAGGACAATTTTGATGAATGGATCATCCGGGTCTGTGCGCGCGGCGGGTTCGCCTCCGAGGAATTCGATCTTCACGTCACTGAAACCCTGTGCATCGAGATGGGTGCGAAGTTTCTTCAAAATGTCGTCGGGCTTTTGATTTGGCACGAGACGAAAATCCACTTTGGCTGAAGCGCGCGCGGGTTGCACGGTCTTCGAGCCCGGGCCTTGATAGCCGCTGGTGAATCCGCAAATGGTGCAGGTGGGCGTGAACACTTCTTCCACTTTCAGGTCGGTGCCGCCTTTCAATCCTTTGATGAATTCCTTCACGCCGTAACGGGTTTTGTATTCGTCGGCCACATCGGGAAGTTTTTCCATCAACTCGCGGTCGCGGGCAGACGGAGGAATCACATCATCGTAAAAGCCGGGGATGAGAATCCGTTCATTCGGACCTTTGAGGCTGTTCAGCGCCCAAACGAGCCGCCACGCCGCGTTGGGGAAGATACTGCCACCCAACCCCGAATGGACATCGGTCCCGAGTGACTCGACCGAAAGTTCGACATAGCAAATGCCGCGCAAGCCGAGATATTGCATTGGCACTTCGCGATGATCCACGCCGCCGAATTCCCAAATGCAGGCATCGGCTTTGAGGAGGTCCATGTTTTCCTTGATGAAGTCGTGCAAATGGACGCTGCTGGTTTCCTCCTCGCCTTCCACAATGAATTTGACATTGCACGGAAGTTCACCGTCTGAATCAAGAATGGCATCGAGAGCGAAGAGACGCGAGGTGAGATGACTCTTGTCGTCGCTTACGCCGCGACCATACATCTTTCCATCGCGGATCTCGGGTGCAAAGGGAGGCGATTCCCACAATTCCAATGGCTCGGGGGGTTGCACATCGTAATGATTGTAGATGAGCAAGGTCTTGTTGCTTTTGCCTTTTCGTTCCCCAAAGACAACGGGCGCGCCGCCCGTGTCTTTGATCTCGGCTTTGAAACCACGTTTTTCCAGCATCTGCTTCACGATTTGGGCGCATTCTTTCAGTCCTAAATTCTGCGCGCTGATGCTTGGTTGAGAGACGTAATGTTTGAGTTCATCAAGGCTTTGATCGAGATTTTTTTCGAGATAGGCGTCTATTTTTTTGAAATCAGTCATGTTGTTCTCCTTCTTCTGTGTTTTTAACGCAAAGCCGCTAGGGCGCAAAGACGCAAGATTTATTTTTGAGTATCGTCCAGGCCATTTACCACGCGATGAATCCCGTGTTTGACGAGTCTTTGTCCAAAATTAATTACAATGCCAAGCTTTAAATTCGTCAACCGCAAATATGTTAACAGTTGAGATTCAAAGATGGGGTTGTATACAGCGACAGCCTTGCATTCAACGATCACCAATCCGCCAACCAGTAAATCAAGTTTCAAGGGCGCACTGATTGTTTCGCCTTTGTATGCAATGGGAACGGCTTTTTCTTTTTCCACTAAAATGCCGCTCCTGCGAATTTCAATAATCAATCCGTCGCGGTACACGCTTTCGAGCAAGCCGGGACCGCCCAAAGTGCGGTGAACTTCAATTGCCGCATCGACAATGACTCGGCTCAATTCATTTTCATTCATTGATTCTTCGCAAAAAATCCTTTGCGCCTCCGCGACTTTGCGTCTTTGCGTTAAATTTTCTGATGCTGGATGTTACTTGTACAGACTCGCGATCCAGTCAATCGAATATGCGCCTGCGTAGGCGAACATTCCCATTTTTATGATCTGCCCAATCCAGCAAAACAACAGGAATTTCCAAATTGGAATCTTTGCAACACCAGCCGCGACACCTGCCAGGTCAAAAAACGGATTTGGAATTGCGGAAAGCACAAGAATTGCCCATACGCCGTATTTTTGCACCCAGGGCGAGATGCGGTTGTAAGCTTTCGTGTTTTCCACAACGGCTTGTCCGCTGAAACCTGCCATGTAACCGGTCAGTTCGCCGATAGCACCGCCCGTGCCAGCGGAAAGCGCAACCAAAATGGGGTTGAAAATGCTTCCCATCGCAAAGACCACCGCCACCCCGGGCGCAGGGATGAACACCGTGGCATTCGCCATCAATGTGATCAGAAAAATGCCCGGGTAACCGTAGGCCGCAAACTCGTCCACACGTTCGCGGATGCTGTAAATGTAAACCGTGATCCCAATGACGGCCAGCAATGCCAGCGCGCGGAGAATATTTACGCCGAAGTTGGAAGGCTTTGAAGTTGGAAGGGTCTCGGGTTTGAAGGTCTGTAAGTTGGCAGGTTGAGGTTTGGTTATCGCCTCACTTTTTGGGGAACCCGATTTGACCTTTAAGCCCTTTGAAAGGCTTTGTTTGGTTTTTGAGGACTTCCTGACTTTTAAGCCTTTCGATTTTTCAACCTTTGAATCCTTCGACCGGCTCCGGGCAGGCCCTTTAACTTTCTTCGATGGTGACACGGATGATCTTCACTGCCGGGGCGCTGACGTTGTTCGGGTCGCGCTCCGGAATGGACATCAACACATCCAACCCTTCCACAACCTGCCCGAAGACCGAATGACGATTATCGAGATGGGGAGTGGGGCCGTGCGTGATGAAGAATTGCGAGCCATTTGTGCCGGGCCCGGCATTTGCCATCGAAAGGACTCCGCGCTTATCGTGCTTCAGGCTCGGATGGAATTCATCCTGAAAGCGATAGCCGGGGCCGCCCCTGCCGGTGCCGGTCGGATCGCCGCCCTGCACCATAAAGTTGGCGATCACACGATGGAATATCACGCCATCGTAAAATCCCTCGCGCGCGAGGAATACAAAACTGTTCACAGTGACCGGGGTCTTGTCTGCAAACAATTCAATGACCATGGTGCCTTTGTCGGTTTCCATGTGCGCCTTGTATTTTTTCTTCGGATCAATCTGTATTGCGGGTGGGGTGTTCCATTGTTTTGCCATTCCAAAATCTCCTTTGAGTATTTATTTGAGCAACGATTCGATTCTTGCCACAACCATATCCAGCGCGGCGACGTTGTACCCGCCTTCGGGGATGATCACATCGGCGTAACGCTTCGACGGCTCGACGAATTCAAGGTGCATCGGGCGCGCCGTCGCCAGGTATTGTTCGATCACCGATTCCGTCGTGCGTCCCCGTTCTGTGATATCCCGTTTCAGGCGGCGGATGAAGCGAATATCTGAATCGGTATCCACGAAGAGTTTTACGTCGAACAACTTTCGCAGTTTCGCTTCGACAAAAATCAGAATGCCTTCCACAATGATCACATCCTGCGGTTTCACTGTGAAGGTTTGCGGCGTTCGGCTGTCGGTGGTGAAGTCATACATGGGAACTTCAACTGGTTCCCTGTTTTTCAACGCGACCACATGTTTGATCAACAACTCGGTTTCGAGGGAGTGCGGATGATCGAAATTTTTTCCGCTGACCCGCAATTCAGGGGGCAGTTTGGCCAGGTCTTTGTAATACGAGTCGTGTTGCAGGTAGGCTATTCTATCCGACCCAACCCGCTTGAGAATTTCCTGCGCGACAGTGGTTTTTCCCGATCCCGATCCGCCTGCGATTCCAATGACCAATGGAGTTTGATGACTCATGATTGCGATTATAGCCCATGACCGAATGAAACAGACTCCGCGTCATTCCACCCGGAGCCTGTTTCACCGACGATGATATTTGTTGCGCCTTGTCTTAATCCACCATATACGCCAGCCCCACAGTGCCCGGCCCGGCATGAGTCCCCACCACCGGACTGAGTTCTGCAAGGACCGCCTCCACCGGGTTGAGCTCCCGGGTTGCCTGTTCCAACATCGCTTTTGCATCTTCAGCCGCATTGGCTTGCAGGGTTGCGAGGCGGATATTCTTTTTTCCTTTCACCTGTTCTGCCACCAATTCAATGATTCGATTGTGAGCCTTGCTCTTGGTGCGAATGCGCTCCACTGCCTCCACACGGCCATCTCGAAGAGCCAGAACCGGCTTCAAGTTCAGGGCTGAACCGATGAATCTCTGCGCCCCGCCGATTCGTCCTCCACGATGCAGAAATTCCAGTGTGTCCACCGCAAAGAAAACTCCCGTGCGAGTGTGGGCGTTCTCCGCCACTGTGGCGCATTCCTTCAGGCTTGCTCCTGCTTCCATGGCACGTGCCGCCTCCAGCACCTGAAACCCCAGTGCCATCGCCGTGGATTGACTGTCCACAAGGGTCACTTTTTCGCCGGCGGCTCCCATGGCCTCCCTGGCTTGTAAGGCAGATTGTATTGTCCCCGAGAGTTTGGAAGAAATAAATATGCCCAACACCTCCATCTCCTTTTCCACGAGGGCTTGAAATATCTCCTGCATGGCCGCCGGGGAAACTTGGGAGGTAGTTGGCATGGTCTTGCTTGTCTGTAGCCGGCTGTAGAATTCCTTCGGATGAATATCCACCCCGTCGCGAAACGTTTGACCTTCCCAGATCAAAACCTGCGGGGCGACAATAATGTTGTATTTGCTGATGTATTCCGTGGGAATATAAGCAGTGCTGTCAGTTACTACTGCAAACCTGGACATGGCTTTCCTCCGAAAAAATGAAATTTTGCGTTAAGCCATTTTATCCCAATGAAGGGATCGTGTGCCGGAGAAAATGGATTTTTTAAGGCTCATGGTATAATAACCGCGTAATTCCTTTTTGCATGAAATCTCACCTTAGGAGCCTGCTTTGGCCTTCAACCCAATCAACTGGCTGTTAGGCCTTTTTTCTCTGGATATTGCCATAGACCTCGGCACCGCAAACACATTGGTACACGTTCGCGGCAAGGGGATTGTCATCAATGAACCCTCCTGGGTGACGGTTGACAAGAAATTACGTCAGCCTGTGGCGATTGGCCTGGAGGCCAAGGAAATGGTTGGCCGAACGCCGGGCAATGTCATGGTAGTGCGTCCCATTCGAGACGGGGTCATTGCCGAATTCGATGTAACCCAGGTGATGCTCGAATATTTTATCGGCAAGGTCCATGAACAGAGTATGGTTCCGCTTCCGCGTCCGCGTGTGATCGTGGGCCTGCCCACCGGCGTGACGGAAGTGGAGAAGCGCGCCGTCTACGATGCTGTGATGGCATCCGGCGCCCGTCAGGCCATGTTGATCGAGGAACCGATCGCCGCCGCGCTGGGGGCTGGTCTGCCCATCGGAGAGATTCGCGGCTCGATGGTGGTGGACATCGGCGGCGGCACAACGGAAGTGGCGGTCATGTCCATGAGCGGTGTGGTCTCATCGCGCTCCCTGCGCGTGGCCGGCGATGAAATGGATCAGGACATCGTGCAATACCTCCGCAACAAATACAACCTGCTGATCGGCGAGGGGATTGCAGAGCAGGTCAAATGGCAGATCGGATCCGCATATCCCCTCCAGCCGGAAAAAACAATGGAAGTGCGCGGTCGAAACCTTGTCACCGGTCTGCCGGAGACGGTCGAAGTATCCTCTGTTGAAATCCGCGAAGCCCTTGCGGGTTCTGTGCAGGTTATCATTGATACCGTCCGCGACGCGCTGGATGAGATCCCCCCGGAAATCGTTTCCGACTTGATGGACATCGGTATTTGTCTTGCGGGCGGGGGGGCGCTTTTGCAGGGGTTGGCGGAACGGCTTACGGATGAATTAAAACTGCGTGTGTGGGTCGCGGAGGATTCGCTCACCTGCGTTGTGCGCGGCGCCGCCATGATATTTGAAGATCTCCCATCCCTTGGACGTTATCTGGTTGGCTTGGAGCGTGGCAGTACGCGCCATGTTACTGCTTAACGCAAACCTGACAGGTCTTGTATGACATGGCAGGTAAAAATATGCAGGCTGAAACGAAACTCTTTTTTGATTGAGGCTGTCATCAGACCTGCCAGGTTTTATCGAGAATGAACTCCCGTTCTTTACAAACGACGATAATTTTTCTTGTCATAGGTGGGATTCTAGTCCTTGCGTTTGGCGGCTTCTTTGGACCCGCCTCCCGTCAATTCAGTTCGGTGCTGGTTGAAATTCAAACATGGATATCCTCCCGCTATCTTGGCGTTCAGGATTTTTTCACCGCGCCGCGTGACATCGTCTCTCTGCGCGCACGGAATGCCGAACTGGAATCGCAGGTATCTCAATTGCAGGCGCAGGTCATCGAATTGCAGCAACGTGTGAATGAAACGGAAATCCTCGCCGCATTGGTGGATTTCTCGCGTTCGAATCCTGAAAGCACCTATAAGGCCGCCGCGGTGATTGGCCGCGATCCAAGTCCGTTTCTGCATTACATCATCATCAACCGCGGTTCCAACGACGATATTCGACGCGGTATGCCGGTGGTGACCAATCAAGGTCTGGTGGGCCGCGTGGATGCGGTGATCGCCGATGCCGCGCGCGTTCAACTCATCACCGATCCCGCTTCTGCTGTGAATAGTTATCTGCAAAATGCGGATACGACCGCCGTGGCACTGGGTTCCGTCACCGGGGATGTTTCCCTCGATATGATTTCGCAGGATGCGATTGTTCAACCCGGCGATCTTGCCTTGACCTCGGGTCTGGGCGGCGGTTATCCTTCGGACATCATCATCGGGCAGGTTGTCACGCTTCGCAGTCTCGAATATGAATTGTTCCAGCAGGCAACCATCCAGCCCGCAGTGGACTTTACCCGCCTGTCCATCGTTTTGGTAATCACGAATTTCCGCCCGGTGGATATTACTCCGCTCGAGCCTGTGCCTTCCCCGTAACTTTCCATTCAAATGCGAAATATTGTCGCCTTCCCCTTGCTTTTGCTGGCGGTCGTCTTGCAGTCTTCCATCGTCAGCCAGATCAAACTGCTTTCCGGTTATGCGGACCTGCCGTTGATCATCCTTGCCGCATGGGCGCTCCAAGAGCGCGTGAAATCCGCCTGGCACTGGGCCTTGCTCACATGCGCGCTTCTCGGGTTCGTGACCAAAATGCCGTGGCCGGTGCTGGTCGTTGGTTATCTGGCCGTCGTCTTTACAGCACAGGTTTTGCAGAGGCGTGTATGGCAGGCGCCGTTACTGGCGATGTTTAGTGTTACACTCATTGGTACGATTTTTATGCAACTATTGTCTTTTGTCGTCTTGCGCCTGTCCGGAACACCCCTTTCCCTTCCCACCGTGATCGGTTCGATCACCCTGCCGAGTCTGTTGCTGAATATTTTCTTTTCGATTCCGGTCTTTACCCTGATGCGCGACCTTGCGCGCTGGGTTTATCCTTCCGAGGTTTACGAATGAGCAGTAATTCCGCACCCCGCCCTGCCCGTTTCGAGACATGGCGGCTCGCAACGATTTACATTGCTGTTGCGCTGGTCTTTATGACGTTCCTTTTCAGGCTCGTCAGACTTCAGGTTTTTGAAGGGGCAAATTACAGGATCAGCGCTGTGGATAATTACACCAATTCGATCAGCGTGCCTGCCCCGCGCGGAATTATCTACGACCGCAATGGGTTCATCCTTGCGCGCAACATCGCTTCCTACAATGTGATTATCACGCCTGCTAAATTACCGGATGACGATTCGGATATTCAAGCCATTTATCGCGATCTTTCAGACCTGCTGGATGTCCCTGTGGGGGGGCGTGCGGACGATGACGCCCTGCTGGCACAGGCAAAACTTTATGGGCCGTGTGTGCCGGGGCCGGGCATCACTCAGCTTGTCGTCCTGCAGAATTCGATTGCGCCATACAGTCCTGTAAAAATAAAGTGCAATGTTTCGGAGGAAATTGCCCGGGTGGTGGAAGAAAAATCAATGGACTGGCCCGGCGTGTCGGTCGAGATTGAACCGATACGCGACTATCCAACCGGTTCTTTGACCGCCGCCCTGGTCGGGTTTCTCGGCCCGATTCCCGCCGCCCTCGAAGCGGAGTACCGTGCAAAGGGATTTATTCCCAACCGTGACAAGATCGGCTACGCCGGCGTGGAAGATTCCCTGCAGGATGTTCTTGCAGGACGGAATGGTTTGCGTGTGGTGCAGGTGGATGTGGCCGGCCAGGAACTTCGCAATCTGGAACCGCCCCGGCCAGCCGTGCCGGGAAATAATGTGACCCTCACAATCGATACGCGCCTGCAAGCCGCGGCGGAAGCCTCATTGATCCAGGAGATCAATTTCTGGAACGATTACTTCAACACAATTCGTATCTCGAGCGGCGTAGTGATCGCCATGAATCCAAAGACAGGCGAGATTCTGGCGATGGTCTCCTACCCAACCTATGAAAACAACCGCTTTGCACGCTTCATCCCGGCGTATTACTACGAACAACTCAGCCAGGATCCGCGCAACCCGTTGTTGAATAATGCCATTTCTGCAGAGTTCCCGCCCGGCTCGGTCTTCAAATTGTCCACGGCAACGGGAGCCATCAACGAGGGTGTGGTGACGTTGGACGATATTATCGACGCGCCCGGCAAATTGGAATTGTGTGAAAAATTCAACCCCAACGATGTTTGCACCGGCCTGAATACGCGCCAGTTCGTGGATCATATTTACGAGAAGAAGCCCGAGGGTTTCGGGCCGATAGATTTCCTGCATTGCATTGCGTATTCGAGCAACGTGTGTTTTTATAAACTCGGAGGCGGCTACTTCGATGAAATAAAACAGGGACTGGGCATCGAGCGCCTGCAACAATATGCCCGTGCTCTTGGCTACGACCAGGCATCCGGCATCGAGTTGAAAGGCGAACAGGATGGCCTGATCCCCGATCCAAAGTGGAAGCGCATTAACACCGGTGAGAACTGGTCCACAGGCGATACCTACATCGCCAGCGTAGGTCAGGGTTATGTGCTTGCAACCCCTCTTCAGATTTTGATGTCCGGAGCCACGATTGCAAACAACGGAAAATTGATGCAGCCCACGATCGTCCGCGAAATCACCGACGGCGACGGCAAGGTGGTAAATGCCTGGTTCAACCCTGACCCCGAAGTTTTCAACGTGACGGATTTCCCGGCCCCGGGTAGTTATCAGATTTCTCCATTCACCTCCAACTTGAAATGGGACGTAACAGTAACTCCTTTGATCCAGGGTTATTCCTGCGATGCCGGTTATTGCACGTTGACAAATGACTTCAAGATCGTACGGCCGGAATCGATTGCGGCGGTGCGCACTGGAACACGACTGGCAGTGACAGAGACTCCGTTCGGGACTCTTTACAAGGTCTTCAACGATTTCCCGATTGCAGTAGCCGGCAAGACGGGGACGGCGGAATATTGCGACGACATTGCCCGCGCGGCAGACCAATGCGACTTTGGCAAGTGGCCCACGCATTCATGGACGGTTGCTTATGCTCCCTATGAAGACCCCGAGATCATCGTTGTGGCGTTTGCTTATCACGGCGGTGAAGGCGCCAGCGTTGCCGCGCCGATTGTTGCCCGCGTCATCAAGGCTTATTTCGAACTCAAAGCCATTGATCTTGCGCAACCGGGACAATGACCCATGCCGCGTGAATTGCATTTTTAGAACAATGAATTTATTTTGTGCGGGGCGTCAGGTATAATTTGCCTCATTGTCTGGCTGGTCTATCACATGGAACAAATTACCTCGCTTGTTCAGATCAAAGGGATACGGGACGGGCTTCTTGCGACATTCTCGGATGGCACGTGGGAAGACCAGTGCGTTGCCCTGCTGTCTCAAATTGACGAACGTCCCGCGTTTTTTCAAGGAGCGCGGCTTGCGATGGATGTCGGCACGCAGGTGTTGAAGGTGAATGACCTCGTGGATCTGCGGGATCGCCTCTCGGAGCGCAACATTGCCCTGTGGGCCGTTGTCAGCGAATCGCCCACCACCGAGCAAACATCGCAACTGCTCGGGCTTGCCACACGCATTTCAAAGCCCAGGCCCGAAGAGCATAAACAGTTATCAGACTCGATCCCGGAAGATACCGCGTTGTTCATCAACAAGACTCTCCGTTCCGGGACACGCATTGAATTTCCCGGTCACATTGTCATCGTGGGCGATGTGAATCCCGGCGCAGAGATCGTTGCCGATGGAAACGGCGTTGTTTGGGGAAGGGTGCGGGGCATGATCCATGCCGGGGCGAAGGGAGATCGCTCTGCGTTCATCTGTGCGCTCGATCTTTCGGCGAATCAACTGCGCATCGCCGATGAAGTCTCCGCGGTGCTGAAGCCTCAAAAAGACCCAAGACCGGAAATCGCCACCATCAACAGCGAAGGACGATTACAGGCCGAACTCTGGCACGTCGGTTAACGAATCCATACCAGGAAAAAATATGACCGCTCAAGTGATTACTGTTACATCCGGGAAAGGCGGCGTGGGAAAGACCACGGCCGTTGCAAACCTTGCCACCGCGCTCGCCGTGGACGGCAGGAAGGTCGTCTGCATTGATGGCGACATCGGCTTGCGCAACCTCGATGTCATCATGGGGCTCGAAAACCGCATTGTCTACGACATCGTTGACGTGATCGAGGGGCGCTGTAAATTGAAACAGGCGATGATCCGCGACAAACATTTTCCCGACATGTATTTGATCCCCGCCGCGCAGACTCGCGACAAGAACGCCGTCTCTCCCTCAGACATGGTCCGCATCTGCAACGACCTGAGGCCTGATACTGATTTCGTCATCATTGACTCACCCGCCGGCATCGAGCGCGGATTCCGAAACGCCATCGCCGCCGCCGATCGTGTTTTGGTGGTGACCAATCCCGAGGTCAGCGCGGTGCGCGATGCGGATCGGGTGGTGGGAATCCTCGAAGCGGAGGAAAAGGGCAACCCATCCCTGATCATCAACCGGCTTAATCCAACGCTCGTCAAGAATAACGATATGTTGTCCGCCGAAGATGTGCT
>JBBIUO010000073.1:12277-13665 GCA_037440205.1 Chloroflexota bacterium | reverse complement strand
AAGCGCGCGTTCCAAAATCGGCTTGGGAGTGCCGGGGAGCGAAGCGCCTCCGTCGCCCTGTGAAGCGTCGAAGATTTTCGAATCGGGATTTTTATCCTTGTACACCTTCAACGACTTGTTGATGAGGAACATGCGCGACGGGGGAATATCCGCCATTTGCTTGAGGTGGCCGCTGACAGGGACGAGGTTCTTTTCGTCAACGGCGAAGACCGGGGTGGTGTTGGAAATCATACGTGGCTCCTTTGATAATAAAAATGCCCCGATTTTCTCGGGGCATTGGGTGTGTCTAGTTTGCGTGAACCTGCTCTCGTTCACCTGACAACCACCAATGCCTCATCACCATATTATTGGTGCGAGTGGTATTGGTGTTGGAGTCAACGATCATCAGGCTGAACATTGCGCGCAAGGATACCACTGGGGGGAGTGTGCGTCAAGAAACAAAATTAGAAAACTATGCTTGCGTTTTTAACTCTAATGAGTCCTGACCAATTCCACTACATTGGAATATCCCTTTACAGTCGTATTATCCAAGTGATCGCCCACTTTATATTCCCTATTAACGACAACTGCAAATACTCGATAGGTTTTGTTCAGTGATAGTTCGCCGCTTGGCTCCCCGAGATAAGCAAGCGCGGCAAATTGTTCATGCCCGACCTGCCCTAGACCTGGTTGAATCCAGTCAGCGTTGCCATCGTTTACAACCAAGTAAAGATATAGCCCTTTTGCATTTGTTACAGTTCCCCTTACATTAACAGCATACGGCGCAGATTTCTTATCTATTGCATTACCTGTCTGGTCTTCAAAGTTGGCGTTGATGGTGACCAGTGGATCGGGAAAAATTGTTCCTCCCCAATATCGCCATACAAAGACTCCTAAATTGCCAATTAATAGAACCACACCTACCCAAGTCATAATAGCCGAAATGCGTGGCGGCTTTTTTGGATAAACAATCGCCCCAAAAGACAAAAGTGCGGTTACAAGTTGAACAATATCTGCAGGTGCCATTGCATCATCTCCTTTTTGAATTCATGATACTTGCAAAAAATATACTTGCCAAATAGAGAGCGATAATGGCGGCGTTCAGGGCAGTTGTTTCGGATGTTACCCAGTTTTCGGGAAGTGAGTCATTATTTTGCGGACTTTGGTAAGTTGAATGCCCTCACCAAAAACACCGCCATCTGATCGCGCGTGACATTGGCGTCGGGACAGTAGTTGCCACCGCCGCATCCACTGGTGATGCCTTCGGCAGCGAGTTCCTCGATCCAATCCGCCGCAAAGGAACCGACCGGCACATCCGAGAAAATGCCTGTTGCTGTGGGCGGGATGTACGCGGGACCATGCTCGCCTTTCAATAGAAAAATCGCCATCTGCGCGCGGGTGACGTTGGC
>JBBIUO010000073.1:9340-12264 GCA_037440205.1 Chloroflexota bacterium | reverse complement strand
GTTCCAGCCCCGCAACCGCTGGTGATGCCCTCGTTTGCAAACTGCTCGATCCATGCGGCGGCGAAGGCGTCGGCAGGCACATCGCCAAAGACAGCGCCGGTTGCAGGCGGTGGAGTGTAGGTGTTTCCGTGTATCCCGCGCAAAATGAAGATCGCCATCTGCGCGCGGGTGACAGGAGCAAGCGGACAATACATCATCGGCGAGGTACTGCATCCCCCGGTGATGCCGGCCTTATACAATCGCTCGATAAAATCGTTTGCCCAGTATGAGACGGGAACATCCCCGAATATCCATGTTGTCAGAGTGACATTATCTATAAAGACTTCGTATGGAGTTTCAGTGGAATTGCCATCTAACTGGATAGCGACTGCCAATTTATCATCGGCAGGATCCGCGACAGGGTCGACATCCGCGATGTTCAACTGGTACTCATGCCCGTCGAAAACGAAACGAGAGTAATGCGCTTTGCTGTCGCGTATTTCGCCATCCAAAGTTAGTGCATGCCATTGCTCGCCGGAAACGGGACCGCTGATACCCAAATCCACCCATTGACTGGGCGAAGCGGACGGATCCCAATAACGCCATTCCGGCGCGCCTGTATCGTTCCCACCGTCCACGTTTTTCCACTGCAATGCCCACTCGTGTCGCTCGCCCTGGTCCCATTTGCTCATTGTGAACTCAAGGCCTTGCACGATGGATGGCTCTCCCACATTATTGAAACTTGAAGGAGGCCGATAATAAAACGACAGACTCATTGAAAAAAAGTTACTGGCCGGTTCGGCAGGCAGGTTGCGATAACAATGGATATTTGAATAGGGATCCCCGCCGGTGATGGCACAGCGGAGCGATGTGCCGTTGAGCGAAGGATCTGTGACGTTGCTTATTTCCCACGTTGGAATGCCCTGACCGTCTGTATACCCACCCCACTGGGATGCGTTGTCATCCAAATCTGCTATTACCGATGGTTCAAATGACGATAGAGGAAAGACGTTTTCAGTCTTGCCGTTTGTCATGGCGAGCGTGCCTGCGGCCAGGCATATCAATACGATGAAGCGAATGGGAAGATGGCGGGAGCTCATAACCTTATGCCCTTTCTGAGCGAATATTGCCCTTCTTTACTTGCCAACGATATGGAATATTATACAGATTCCGACATCGAATTACAACAACATATTTTGAAAAACGTCTGAACAAGTGAAATGCCCCCGATATGTTCGAGGGCATCTTTCGGTTCGTTCAAGAATTTATTCAAGGCAGATTGAACGCCCTCACCAGAAACACCGCCATTTCCGCGCGTGTGACTGAATTATTCGGGCAATAGTTTCCGCCGCCGCATCCACCGGTGATGCCTTCGGCAAACAACTGCTCGATCCAGGCATCTGCAAACGAGCCAAGCGGGACATCGTTGAAGACAGCACCAGTTGCCGCGGGAGGCGTGTACATACTCCCATGCTCGCCGCGAAGCAGGAAGATCGCCATTTGTGCGCGAGTGATGGTTGCATCGGGACAATAGTTTCCGCCGCCGCATCCACCGGTGATGCCTTCGGCGTACAACTGCTCGATCCAATCTGCGGCGAAGGAACCGAGCGGAACATCGCCGAAAACCGTTCCAGTGGCGGGCGGAGGAGTATAGGCGCTTCCATGGATGCCACGCAAAATAAAGATCGCCATCTGCGCGCGCGTGACCGTTGCCTCGGGACAATACAGCAATGGGACAGTGGAACATCCGCCGGTGATGCCGGCGTTGTACAATCGCTCGATCCAACTGTTGGCCCAGTACGAGGCGGGGACATCGCCGAATATCCACGATTTGGTGACGGTGTACGTTTCGCCGCTGGTGAAATTTCCATTGCCCACGCCTGCACCGCCAAGCGGATTGGAATCTGCATCTATGATTGTGTCGTCGTCAATGACATCGAGGCGGATCGTTCCCGACCCGCTGCCTGTGTTGACTGTCACGGTGTAGATACTACCCGATCCGCTGATCCCGCTCACGGTCGGGCCGGAAACGCCGCTGGTCGTCAACAAGAAATCAGCCGAGTCCACACCCGTCACAGATTCGGAGAAGGTCACAGTGAAATCCACATTCATCTCACCGGTTGGATCGGCGTTCGTGCGGATCACATGATTTGTGGAAGGTTCAAACGTTTCGGCATGAGTCTGGGCCACGCTTGCATCCCGATAAAAATAATCCCAGACGAAATTGCTTTCGTAATTTGCGATGGAAAGAAATATCCATTCCTGTTCCAGTGCGCTGAAACGATAACTGCATTTTCCGTAATCCGCCGATGACGGATTCGTCATCACGGAATCGAAGAAGCCATACGTGTCATCGTAGGCGCAGGCGTAATTGCTGGAAATGAATTGCAGGTTCGCGATGGCGTCTGGTGCGAACGGCGTGATCAACGCCATGGCGCTTGCATGCGGCGAGACCAACCCGTATTTGCTTTCCGGTGAACCGGTCATGGCGACGGGCGGCGATCCCTGTTGCAGATAGGCGCCGGTCTCCACATCGAAACAATCGGAAAGCCCCCAGGCTTGATACCCTTTATCGCTTGCGTAGGCAATCTGCGCCTGGGTGGCTGGGATGATCGTGTTTCTTCCATAGGATGTGTTCATCTCTTGAATGAAGAGCGCAGGGCCGGTGTAAGTGAAGTAAGAGCCATCGTATGCCATTTGCTCGACGGTGATGCCGTTGTATGTTCCGCCTGGCTTATCGAGCGCATCGAGGCTTCGTGAATATTCAACGGCGCTCAAATCGCCGAGAGCACGGGCAATGAAGTTGATGATGCGGTTTTCGTTGGAATAGTAATCCGCCGGTATGCCCCCGTATGGATATTCCACCGCGCCCGAATAAAATAGATGCGTATCGGCGTGATACCAAATGGAGAAATCCATGTCTGCGAGAATCGCATTCGCTTTTT
>JBBIUO010000073.1:0-9330 GCA_037440205.1 Chloroflexota bacterium | reverse complement strand
CCGCAAGCGCGAGCGCATCGTGGCCGTTTGCTTCCGCATATTCACGAATTGTGATCAGGCTTGCCGCCAGCCACGCATTATCAACAGATGAGACGAGATGATTTTGGCCGACGTTCGCGCCCACCACAGGTGGAGACCAGGCAACCCAATACCATTGATAGAAGGCGCTGTGATCGTATGCGTTGGGGCCGTTTGGCTGTTCGACCTGTGAGCCCGTTTGCCATGCGCGCAGTTGATCCAGCACAGCCGTCACTTCGGATTCTGTTTGCGTCCACGTTGGGCTCCACGTTTTCTGCATGTCATGGGCGGCGATCCACGAGAGCGCGTAAAAACCCATCTCGGCGGTGTTCGCGTAATTTCCTTCGTCGGGCAGGGCTGTTGAACGCCAACTCCAGGGAAGATGATTGTCGGTCGCCCAATCGGAACGTAGATATGACCACGTATCTTCCGCCAGTTGATTGACAAAGCCGCTTCCCTGCGACGGGTGAACTGGTTGCTGAACAATGGGCATTGTCCATGCCGAATCAGTTTCGATGCCACCCGCGAAACGCTGGTGAATTTCAGACAGGCTTTTTGCTCCCGTTGCAGGATCGGCCAAAAGAAGCAAGCACACAACAGAAAGGATGATGATTCTTTTTACATGGTTCATGTTCAGCCATCCCTTCTTGGGATCAGCCTGCAAATGGATTCACGTTTGAATGTCAATGGAATCCAGAATCAAACTTCCGTCCGGCAGGGTGGTAAACCCTGAAAAATCACCGCTGGAAACACGCCGTTGGAAACTATCGTTTCCTTCCTCCGTCACCAGCACGGCAAATATCTTTGTAATACCGCTTCCCGGCTGGATCGAGGTGGACCAGGTCCCATCCACTTCAAACGACACAGGCGGGTTTTGAAGATAGTAGTTTCCATACACATCGCCAACGAGAATCCATACATGGATGCTGGTTGTGTCATTGCCGCGGGAGAGTGTATATGTGCCGGAGCAGGTAATCTGCTGGTTGGGGACGAGTTTGTCGCCTCCTTTGGGCGCGACAATGTCAAAACTCGTAAGCGTGACTTTTCCGGGCTTGATATTGATGGTCATGTTTGTGGTTGGGGATGCCAGGCCGCTTTCGCTGTAGGCAGTGACACTCAATATGGCTACTCCTCCCTCTTCATCAGGCGCGGTGTAGATCACGACCGGGCCCGTGTTTGTGGAAATTTCCCCGTCCCCTTGCAGACTCCATGAATAGGAACTGGCTCCTTCGGAGTGGGCGATGACAGGTAATTTTGCTCCAGCCTCCAACGTTATCGTCGAAGATTGATCAAGTGTCGGGGCGGATGGAGGCGCAGGCGTTGCAGTTGGTTCAGGTGTGTCGGTGGGCGTAGCTGTCGGTTCAGGACTCGGAGTCGAGCCGCATCCTGCCATGCCCATCACAAGTGCCAATGTCAGAATCAAAAACAACCATCGCCTCGCGAATGATTTTATGTGTTGTTTCATTTTGTCTCTCCTTCATGACGTTGATCGGGAAACTACGGCAATGAAATCGTGAACAACATGGGCTGATTGTTTCCAATCGTAAGTTCCAGGTTCACCCGCGTGATCTTTTCCGATGGACTGGAAATGTCAATGGAAAAGCCGCAATCGCCCGATGTTTTGATCGGTTCAAACGGCGCGCCCTGCAAACTTCCTTTCCAGGCGCAAAGACAATCCCCCGCGTCGGTCAGACTCGCGTTTCCACTCAGGTTGGCCAACGTTCCCAATTCGTCCCATGAAAGGATTGGCGCGATCTTCCCGGATGCGTCGGGATAGTATTGTTTCCACTCGCCGGTAGAAATGAGCAGTTCAAGATATTCCACCTTTGCATTTGGACACGATGGAGTGGCGGTGGGTGTGTCAGCGATGATGAGGGCGGGCGTATTTGCAGCGGCTGGGTTTGGATTTTCAGGGGGCTCTATACGGGGTGTGCGCGAAGAAATGGATAATCCAAAATAAGTTATTGCCCCTCCCAACACAAGAGCGAAAAGAACTCGAAATTTCCAGAACGCCATGAGAAAACGGGATTTCCAGTTTGCTGGAGGTTGTGCCTTCCTGACTGTATCTTTTGGAGGAGCGCTTTCTTTATCTTCTGTTTCCGCCTTTTTGTTTTTAGCGTTCTTTTTCTGCCGTTCGAGTTCAATCTTTCGTGATTCGAGTTCAAGCCTTTGCCGCTCGATTTTGTATCCGAAGTAGGCTGTGATTACAGCCGTTGCAATCCCTCCCAGAGCGGTAATGAGAGCGGTCAATAAAGCTTCGCTCATTTTGCCTCCATGACTTCCGTGGTTTGGAAACTTGAATCGAACATGTTGCCAGGCACAGTCAAATCTCGTTCGCTGATATTACGCGGTATGGGCGACCCGCTCACAGAATGCAAGACTTTCTGACAAACCTCGAAGGGTCGCCCCTACGGATATGTATAATCAGTACTTCACGAAAGCGCGTAATTGGCGTTCTCTAACGCCTAATTTGCGCCAGAGAGCGCAAACTACGCGAGGTTTTCGTGATCTACTGATAATGTCAGCCATTAGAAATTATAGGGTTCTGTAAAGCCAATACAAGTGATATTCGTCACTCGCGACGGCTTTTAAAATAGGCGGTTACAAAATAAAACATGCCCCTGAAAACTTCAGAGGCATGTTTGCGCTTTCATGGAATTTTCCTTTACGGCAGGTTGAACGTCCTCACGAGGAACACCGCCATCTGGTCGCGGGTGACATCGGAATCGGGACAATAGTTTCCGCCGCCGCATCCGCCGGTGATGCCTTCGGCATACAACTGCTCGATCCAATCTGCCGCGAAGGAGCCGACCGGTACGTCTGTGAAGATGCCGGTGGCCGCGGGCGGGGTGTACGTTGAACTGTGTTCGCCTTTCAGCAGGAAGATCGCCATTTGTGCGCGGGTGACATTCGCATCCGGACAGTACATACCACCGCCGCATCCGGCGGTGATCCCTTCCGCCGCGAATTGCTCGATCCATGCGGCGGCGAAGGCGTCAATTGGCACATCGCTGAAGACGGTTCCTGTTGCATTGGGAGGTGCGTACGTACTGCCGTGCATTCCGCGCAGGATAAAGATCGCCATCTGCGCGCGCGTGACAGGGGCCAGCGGACAGTACATCATCGGGGAGGTACTGCATCCGCCGGTAATGCCGGCGTTGTAAAGCTGCTCGATATAAGTGAATGCCCAATAGGTGGAAGGTACATCTACGAAGATCGAAGGCGTGGTGTTTTTCCAGCGGTTATAGAAGATGTTGAGCAATGGGACGAATTCAGTAGTGGCCTTTTGACTGCCTTCCACGTTGGGGTGGTCATCACCAGGCGAAGACGGATAATATGAAGTGTTCATCCCCGGTGTAAAGACGTGCTCGATGGCGCCGTTGATGTAACGATGGTGGTTGTCGGGGCCTGTCAGCATTGTAGAAATCGAAGACGGCCACATTGGGTTGGGTGTACCCGTTTTCCGTCAGCCAGTTATTCATCAGCCATTGATTGAAGGCGCGGGCATTTTCGGCGTACGTGCCATCCTGTAACGGGGGGGCGGTGATGACAATGAATAGTTTATCCGGCCGGGTGGCAAAATATTGCAGGATTTCATTGTAGACGTACTTGGCATGGCCTACCGTCAACCAGCCATTGGGGTCCGGCGGATCATTGGGATTACCTTCCAGGGCGGAGTTCGGAAAACACGATTTGAACATGATGATTTCGTTCTCCCCGCCGGGGTCGGCAAGTGTGCGCGTGTAGGATGAATGCTGTCCGCTTTCATTGAACAAAGCGGTCATGTATGTATCCGTATCCGCGGACCTGAACCATTCGGTCCAATCTGGTATGTCGGTGCGGTCGCCGATGGAATTCGGCCCCCAGCCGTAGTTGGTGTCGCTTACGAAATAGTTATTCTGCTCCAGCGTAATGCCGAGATTGCCGTAACCATCCGTCAGCCAATTCTCACCGGTGGAATGGTGAATAAAGATAAGCTTGACCGTTTGAGCGGGCGGCGTCGGATCATCCGCCAGAAGCGGAACGGAATCAGATGCCGCCAATGCCGGGACAGCGCTCATCAATAGGGATATGGCGACAATTGCGGTGCAAAATGTATGGGAAATTTTTTTTGTGAACATGGCAACCCTCCCAGGTTGTATTGGAGTTTGATACATTTTCACTATACAACTTTTTGCCTGAGATTCAATATGCCCAATGTCGCATTCCTGCTTGTTTTGCCTTCTCAAAATTGTCAGGGCGGCGCAAAACAGGTTAAACTTGAAGAATGCTCACCCTCGAATTTCACTGCCATACCAACGCCTCGAAGGATTCCCTCACGCGCCCGGAAGATTTGGTGGCGAAAGCGCGCCGCAAGGGGATTGACCGACTCGTGATCACCGATCACAACACGATTGCGGGAGCGCGCGCGGCTCATCTCCTTGACCCGGAACTGGTCATTGTGGGCGAGGAAATCATGACCACCCGTGGGGAGATCCTCGCCGCATTCGTGCAGGAGGAGATTCCCCCGTTCCTTTCGCCGCAGGAGACGATTCAACGACTAAAGGAACAGGGCGCATTCATCAGCGTGTCGCATCCGTTCGATGAATTTCGCAAAGGCGGCTGGAGGGAAAACGACCTGCTTGAAATCGTCCCCTTTGTGGATGCCATCGAAGTGTATAACTCGCGTTGCATGTTGCCGCGGTTTAATCGAATGGCGCGGGAGTTTGCAAAAACGCACAACCTTGCCGGCACGGTCGGCTCGGATGCTCATGCAACTTTCGAGGTGGGGCGATCTGTCCTTTTGCTGGACCAGTTCACAGGTCCGAATGAGATGCGGAAAGTCATTCGCAATGCAAAGTTTCGGGTGAAATGGTCGCCCTGGTGGTTTCATCTTACATCGCGGTTTGCCTCGGTTAATAAGAAGTTGAAATCTTGACACACTGTTTTAGGCGTGATAATCTTGCGTCCAGTATGCCCGGCTCGCCTTTGAAAGCGCTGAAGGTGAACGGGCTTCAATTTTTTCTCAGCAGGAGTAATGAAAGATGTCTGAGCGTTTCGTTGGAACCGTCAAGTGGTTCAATTCGACCAAGGGCTACGGCTTCATTGGTCGGGATGGTGGCGAGGATGTGTTCGTTCATTTCACCGCCATTCAGAGCGATGGCTATCGCAAGCTCGAGGCCGAACAGAAGGTGGAGTTTTCCATCGAAGAAGGCCCCAAGGGGTTGCAAGCGGCCAATGTAGTCCCGCTCTCGTAAGACTAAGCCTGACGGCTCAAGTTTTGCGAACAGACAGGGTTGCCGGGAGGCGACCCTGTTTTTTTGTTAATGACCTTTGTTACTGGTATTCCGTCGGCGGGGGAAATAGAATCAAATTGATTGCAGGCCGTAACTTTTTCCGAAGAAGTACGACTGTATATGGAAGAGGAGGTCCCTTTGTCATTTTTGAATATTTTTAAAACCGATTCAACAAAGCGGGTGGCGCTTTCGGCGGGCCATGTGGTGCCGGATCCCGCCCGCTGTGTTCAGTGCGGAATTTGCACCTACAACTGTCCCATCGGGATTGACGTTCGTGCCCATGCCTGGGACGGCGAGGCGATCAAGCACAGCGAATGCCTGACCTGCGGGGAGTGTGTGGCACGTTGTCCGCGCGGGGTGCTTCGATTTGAACGCACCGATTTGTTTACCGGGGGCGCAAGATGAGATATGTGATTATCGGTTCCGGCGTTGCAGGGATGGCGGCTATCGAGGCGATTCGCTCGAGCGGGAAGGCCGGTGAGATCGTCATGATCGGGGATGACCCGCATGGGTTCTATTCGCGCCCCGGGCTGGCCTACTTTTTGACGGGTGAATTGCACGACAAGGCATTGTTCCCGCGCACGCAGGATGATTATCAAAGGCTTCATTTCAAATACCAAAAGGGACGAGTGACCAGAATCCTGCCGACTGAAATGGCAATCGAACTGGATGGGAAAACCCGCCTTTCATACGATAAATTATTGATCGCTGTTGGGGCGCAGGCCATGCCTTTGACCATTCCGGGGGCGCGTCTCGAAGGTGTGATCAAACTCGATCATTTGGATGATGCGCGGCATATCCTGAAATTTGCCAAACGAGGGAAAACAGCGGTTGTTGTGGGCGGCGGCATCACCGCGCTTGAACTGGTTGAAGGATTACTGGCGCGCGGGGTGAAAGTTCACTACCTTTTGCGCGGCGATCGTTATTGGGGAAACGTGCTCGACCTGTATGAATCGCGCATCGTGGAGCGCCGTTTGCAGGAGGAGGGAGTTGCGCTTCATTTCCACACCGAATTGGCGGAGATTCTGGGAAAGGGACATGTTCAAGAAATCCGCTTGAAGGACGGACGGACAATGCGCTGCGACATGGTAGCCTACGCCATCGGGATCAAGCCGCGCATCGAACTGGCACATGCGGCGGGGCTTGCGGTTGATCGCGGCATTTTGACCAACGAGTATTTGCAGACAACAAATGAAAATATCTTTGCTGCCGGCGATGTGGCGCAGGTGTACGATCCTTCCATCGGTAGATCGGTGATTGACAGCTTGTGGCATCTGGCCCGGGATCAGGGTCACACGGCGGGATTGAACATGGCCGGTGAGCGGCAGGCGTATGTCCGCAATACGCCGTTCAATGTGACGAGGCTTGCGGGGTTGACCACCACGATCATCGGCTCGGTGGGGCATGGGCACGATGATGATATCGTCGGCATCGCGCGCGGCGACAGCGAGACGTGGCGTCAATTGCCCGATGCGATTGTGGCACAAACCGGTTTCGATGTAAATCGCGTCCGCCTGATGGTTGGTGAAAAGACCCTGCTTGGCGCGGTGGTGATGGGCGACCAGACCATTTCCGCGCCATTGCAAAAGATCATTCGCAACAAAATGGATATCACACCCATGCGCGAGAAACTGCTTGCCCGCGATGCAAAGATCGCGGATGTGGTGGTGGATTTTTGGACGAACCATAAAATGAATTAAATACATTTTTCGGGAGGGCAGAGGTATGCTTCGTGGAAACAGGGAACTCTGGCTGGCTTTCGCATTCTGTGTATTTCTTACAGGGGTGTATGGAGCGGTCATTGTGTGGACGCGGGAAATTCCCGCGGCGGGCGAGTTGTTTGGTCACAGCATTGGCATCCTTGGGTTTGTGCTTATGCTGATGACCGAGACTCTCTACAGCCTGCGAAAGCGGAGCAGGATTGCCGCACTGGGAAAGATGTCCACGTGGTTGCAATTTCACATCGTCACCGGGTTGGTGGGCCCTTTCATGGTCTTGCTCCACACTTCGTGGAAGTTCAATGGCCTGGCCGGGGCGACCACACTGCTTACGGTCATCATCGTATTCAGCGGTTTCATCGGCCGTTACATTTACACGCGCATCCCGCGCACGATGGATGGACTTGAGATCGAAGGCACACTTTCGCAGGAGGCTCTCAAACGCGCGCGGCAATTGATGTCCCTTTGGCATACAGTTCATATCCCAATCGGCATGGCATTGTTCATTTCCGCATTCGTTCACATAGGCGCGGCGTTGTACTACGCCACGTTCCTGAAATAGGAGGGGAGAATGCAATCCACAAATCGTCTTGGATGTTTGACCGGTACAGGTGTTTTCGCGGCCATTGTCACTGTCGTTGTCATTGCAGGCATGGCGCTTTTCAATGGGAACCAGATGTTCACCGCAGGCGCGCTGAATGCCCAGCCCGGCGAAGAGGCGCTGAGCGGAGTCAATTCACACGCGCAAATCACGGATTGCGCAGACTGTCATGCCGCGCCGTGGAGCGCGGATAAAATGGCAAATCGCTGTGCCAAATGCCATACCGATATCGCCGCCCAAATGTTCGATGTGGCGCAACTGCACGGCGCGATTGTGCAAAAGGATTCCACCCTTGCCTGCCGCGATTGTCATCCCGAGCATCGCGGCGCAACCGCGGCACTGACCGAGATGGGCGATAACACGTTCCCACACGAGGCGCTGGGATTCTCCTTGAACGGTCACCAGCAAACGGCGTCGGGCGAAGCGTTTGTTTGTCGGGATTGTCACCCTGCTGACGTAACGACATTCGCTTCCGACTCCTGCGACAGCTGCCACCGTCAAATGGACATTGTCTTCACCCAGGCACATGTCCTGTCCTTCGGGACGGATTGTCTTGCCTGCCACGACGGAGTGGATCGCTACGGCGACGATTTCAATCACAACCAATTCACGTTTCAATTGAATGGAAAACATGCCGAAGCGGGCTGTACAGAATGCCACCTCGATGCCCGCAATATTTCAAATTTGCAGTCCGCGCCGCAGGATTGCTTCTCCTGCCACCGACAAAACGATGCGCACGATGGCAGGTTTGGAAGTGACTGTGGTGTGTGCCACTCACCGGATGGATGGGAGCCTGCGAAGTTCGATCACAACCTTTCCTCTTTTAAATTGGAAGGCGGACACGCCGAAGCCGCCTGCGAGGATTGTCACGCCAATGGTGTTTATAAAGGCACGCCCAGTGATTGCTATTCCTGCCATCAAAGGAATGACGAGCATGGAGGCCGCTTCGGCACGAATTGCGCGGCCTGCCACAACCCGAACAGTTGGGAAGATGCCACAGTGAATCACGACCTGTTCGCCTTCAAGCTGGAAGGCAAACATGCACAGGTGGAGTGCAAGTCCTGCCACGTCAACAGGGTATACAAAGGCACGCCCAGCGACTGCTATTCCTGCCACCAAAAGGATGACGCGCATAACGGTCAATTCGGAACCGATTGCGCCGCCTGCCATACTGCAAACAACTGGGATGAAGCCAGTTTCGATCACAGCCGCACCAACTTCCCGTTGACCGGCGGACACGCAAATGTCAACTGTAAACAGTGTCATCGAAACGGTTCGTTTACCGGTCTCACCACCGAATGCGCCAGTTGCCACGCCGACCCTGTTTTCCATGCGGGTGCGTTTGGGAGCAACTGCGCGGTATGCCACAACATATTCGGGTGGTCGCCTGCGGGCTTCAATATTCAGCACCCCGAACCGAGTGTGGATGAAGGCGGGAGCGGCGTATTTCACGGCGGCGCAACCTGTCGGCAATGCCACCCTTCGACGGTTTACGAAGCGACGTGTACATCGTGCCACGAAGGAGGCATAGAAGGCGGAGAAGGCGGCGACGATTAATAGGTGAACAAAAAAGTCCTGTCATTCGGCAGGACTTTTTTGTATCTAACTCAAGTTGCCACCTATGAATTTTGATCTGATTTTGAACGAGACTTTTAACGCAACGTCGCCAAGACGCCAGGATTTGGTGTTTTTCCCTTTGCGACTCCGCGCCTTCGCG
>JBBIUO010000072.1:7914-13736 GCA_037440205.1 Chloroflexota bacterium | reverse complement strand
ACCAGCATCACTGCGCCTAACGTTGCGAAGGTGATCGCGGCGATCCTGGCCTTCTGCTTGAACAGCAGCACCAAATTGCCGACAACGCCAAACACACCGGCCGCCGACAACGCAAACCAGAAGGCGTTGCTCAAGCCATAGGATAGGCCGGGAGCCACCCCGGTCACTTTGTGCAGCAGCGACATCATCACGTAGCCGAAGTAGTAGTAGGCGATAGCGTAACCGGAGAGCCACGGATCCTGCGGCGGAAACGTCGGTGAGCGCAAAATGGCATTGATGAACGCCAGTTCCATCGGCCGCTCGGTGCCGGTCAATTCGGGGTTGGCGGAACGAACGAAGGCGAGGAAGGCAAAAGCGGCGAGAAACAAAATTTCAGTGGCGACGATGATTGACTTGCTTGATTGAAGAAAATTTACGATTTCAGATTTACGATTTACGATTGCCCACGCACTTAATCCGACCAGCAACGCGAGGGCGAGCAGTAAACCGCCCATGTCGTTTTGCGCGATGCCGAGGGAGGCAAGCATCCAGAAGATGTAACCCCAGAGCAACAAGCCCACAGCGCGGGAGAGAGTGTAGCCTCGGTCTGCCAGCGCGGGGAAGAGACGATAAATCAGCGGAAAGGTCAGCAGTCCGAGGAGGGTGAGGAGGAGATACCAGGAGAGAAATGCGATCATGAGTTGTCGGTGAACAGTGTCGGGAGGGAAAATGTCCCAGAAACGGGATCAGGTTCAAGGTCAAGAACGGAAGCGACCGCCGATAGATTGATGGGGCCATAGACGTGCGGAAATTTATCGGACTGTGAATGTCCTTCCGCAACAGGTCCGGCAGGCGGTTCCCACTTGACCTCGGAACTGAGTCTTGCTTCGTCAACATTCAACAACACGAGATCATTTTGCCCGCGATAAAAGGCATTCGCCACAGCGACGACCTGCTTCGCGGTGGAGCAATGAATGAACCCCTCGGTTTGCAAACTCGGCGCGACGTATTCGCCGCGCTGCTGCGCTTCGTTCCATTCGGCGCGGGAGGTAATGTGCAAAATCATTGGATGACCTCGTAAATGACGGCATTGCCGTTGCGGTAGACTTCGTTCCAAAGCACGCCGTTCCACGATTCGAATTTCACCAGGCCGTTGGGAACGCCCGGATCGAGCGGCGTGTACTTCGCCCATTCCAACTGCCCGACGATGATGTAACGCACTTCGTATTTGTGGAGGAATCTTTGCACGGCATCCTTGTCGAGCGTGTTGTAGAAGTTATCCACTTCCACGCCGCGGTCAACGACCTGCTGGGAGAACAGCACGCGCTGTTGCTGTTGATGCCACTGCCAGCCGACCACACCGGGCAGGCCGGTGTAAATGGTGAAGCGCGAATGCCATTCGTATTGCCTGCCCGCGGGAGCGGCTTCGACGATGACGGGCGAACCTTGCACGTTATCCTGCATCCAGCGGATGGCTTGATAATCGTCGTTCAAAACGAGATTTTGTCCCTGATCGAAATACAGGGCATATTTCATGTAATCCATGCTATCGAGCGTGCGCGGCGTATCTGCTGATATGCGGTCGGCGATCTTGTCGGAGGAGGCGGTGACTGTGAACAGCGATGTGCCAACAAGCAGACACGCGAGTCCCGCCTGAAAGATGTTGCGCCAATTTGCAGACCATCGTTCGAGGTCATCCCATAACCAGCCCAACGCCGCCGCCGCGCTGACCGCGAATAGAATCCACGATTGCATGTAAAACTTGAAGACCGTGTTCATGCGGCCAATATCGCCGCGCACAGTTCGTAATTCCACAACGATGGTGATCAGCAACGCCGTGCCGATGAGAAACAGAACCAGCCGCTTTTCATCGGGCAGGTCCGGGCGCAGGAGCAAAATTCCCGCCCAGGCCGCCATCAGCAAGGCCAGCCAGCCGATCCACACGCCTTTGTAGGCGAAGTACACCAGCACAACAAAGAGAGCCGCAAGCCCAAGTTCGATCAAAATGGAATACGGGCGCAGTTTCGAGAGCGAGGAAAGGGGCGTGTTCGCCATCCACTCACGCGATTCCCATGCAAGCCACGCAAAGATGATGAAGAGGAACAATCCCCAATGTGTGAGGTAGGACCACACCGGAGTATGCGAAGCCGTCCACGGATCGAGCGCGCCGTAGGATTGGCTGTACGCGCTCCGATACGGTTGATACAAAACAATCGAGACACCCGCAAACGCAATCGCGCCCAGCGCCGCCAGACTCATCCGCCTGGCAAAGTCTGGTAAATCGCCCAGCCAGTGCATCACGCTCACATCCACACGGAAGAGGAAAACGAATCCGATTGCGGCAAGCGCCAGAAGCAGGTAAGTGTAAAAGTCGGAGAGATTTGTCGGGTACACCGCGCCCAGCACCACCCCGCCAACAAGGAACGAAACCAGCCATTCCACGCGAGTCAACTTCGCCCGCGATTTGATGAACGAAAGCGTCCACGCAACCACGAACAACGCCAGCGGAATCACCAGCATGTGCGCGTGCAGGTCGCTGTATAAAAATGTAAAAAGCGGAAACTCGGTGATCTCGTTGCCCGGCCCCGGCGGAATGACACGGCTCGGATTCCAATACCACTCCCCGCGCCCAATCGGCAGGGACGCCGCGCCAAGCGTCATCACAAATCCCTGGAACGCCCAAATCCATCTCTGCACAATGCCAGCATCCGTGATGATTCCATCCGGCGCGGCCAGGCGTTGAAGCGCCTGAAAGATCGTCTGTATCGTGCCGAGGTTGCCGAGCAAGACAGACATCACCGCGGCAGAAAGACCGGAAATCAAGGATGAAGGATGAAGGATGAACGCTTCGCGTGAATTTTTAGAGGTTTCATCATTCATCATTCCGCCTTCGTCCTTTTCAAGCAAATTCCAACCGACGGCGAATGCTCCCACCGCAACCAACGCAAACCACGTAGGCAAAATCAAGTTGTACGCAATCGAAGGCACGATGCCGAGCAATTTCACCGGCGTGCCAGCCAGCACAAAACCATAATAGTAATAATTGATGTACCCACCCGCAAACCACGGGTCATACGGCGGGAAACTCGTACTCTTCAACACCGCGTTGAAATAAGAAAAATCCATCGGCCGCTCGCCGCCCTTCGAGGGATGCCACAAATCCGAATTGCCAAGACGAATTAAAAGATCGATCAGGAAGAAAAGGACGAAGACGATCTCCACCAAAGTGAAGAATCTACGGTTGGCATTCCACTCCTCTTTGAATTGGTCTTTGCGGATCATCCACAACCCGACGCCTGCCACAGCGATAACGGCAAATGCCGCACCGATGGTGAATCGCGTGTACGGAATCCCCGCCGAGCCGCCCATCCACGAAATCCACGCGAGCAAAACGATTCCCACAATGCGCCCTAGCGGATACGAATATTGACGAAGCCCCGGCAATGCCAGCCGCGCGATTGGGTAGGCGAAGAGTCCGAGCAAAAAGATGAACGCATACCAAAGCAAAACGCCGACAAAGGGATATTTATTTTGAAGCCAGTCGTAATCGAACAACTGCGACCACGTTCCGCCCGCGCGTTGTTCCGCGTACTTCGATTCGGACAGCATCAAATCCTTGTAACCCGACGCATCCTTGGGCCTGAGATGGACAACGTGGGTCAAATCCACCGAGTTGAGCAGGGCGGATAATTTATTCACGTCGAAATCATCGGTCTTTTTGAAGATCAACACCTTGGGATGATCGTAGAACGTGAAGGCTTCCTCCGCCGCCTGGTCGTTGATGATGAGCGGACCAAATTGCGGGTACGATTCAAAGACGGCCGCCAGTTCAAAACCGAGACTGCCCTTGTATTGTCCGGGCTGTGCCATGCGGTAGCACTTGATGATATTCTCGCCGTCGGGACAGCCAAGCAATTCGCGGTAGTAAAACGTCGTCAGCGGATACCGCTCCGGCAGGCGTGTGATCTGGGCGTATTGATGGTTGGTTGGGATGACGATGTAATCCGCCTTGTTGAGCATGTCCACAAAACGGAAGACTTTGTCGGCGTTGTCGTCCCAATACACTTCCAGGGTCATGTCGCCGCGATAGATGCCGCCGTACGCATCGTAGCCATCCACGCGGAAGGGCAGGCCGTAATCGTAGCCGGTCTCATTGGCAACGGCGGAACCGCTCAATGTGAGCGATTGTCCCAGCGTTTCGATCTTCAAGTGATACACCTGCGTCTTGAGAAGCGGGACCGTTTTATCCAACGAAAACGACACCGAAGGCCCGCGCGGATCATCCGTCGTGGCGGAATCAACCTGCTCGGAGGCCCGCGCAAGCACCAGGTCAGGGGCGACATCGGAGGTCAGGGTCAGGATAACTGTCGAGGGAGAAGTCAAATCCAGCGCATGACCAAGCATAATCTCCGAGAGTTCCCCATCCCGATTTGGAATGAACGTGATCGTGTACGGCGCGTCTTTTGGAATCCCCACTTCCGCCGGCACAGGCAGGGGCTGGTTGTAAATTGAATTATCCGCCGTTTGGATTTGGAGATTCACCGGCCCTGGCGCATTTTGGAAGAGCCAGCGCGAGGCGGCCATGCGCGGCTCGTCGCGAAGGTAAATGCTTTGGAAGGCAAACGCCCAGACGGTTGTCGTCACCAGCACAACCACGCCGACTGTTGCAACGAGGATTTCAAAAAGTTTGACGCGCTGTTCCCTGTCGTTTCTCAACTTCGGCAGTTCGAATAATCCCCACGCGGCCATCATGCACAACAGCGGATAGATCGGCAACTGGTAGCGCATGGTGGGGTTGAATTGAAGCGACTGCCAGAGGAAATAAAATGCCGTCCAGCCCCACAGCAGAAGGTGTTTCCATTCGCCCCGCAGGATGCGCCAGCCCATGAGCAGGAATCCGATCCATGCGAGAATGCCAAGCGGAAGGCCCAGCCCCCACACGGTTAGATTAGTGAACGAGTACAAATGCGTGCGCCGCGCCCATTGCAAATTCCAGGGAAGGTCGGCTTCGCCGGTAGCTTGAATGCGCTGTTCGCTGATGTTTGCCAGCCATTGCGTATCCAGCCCCAGGCCCTTGAAGGCATACGGCTGGAAGATGCGGAAGGAAATGATGGTGGCGAGTCCACCGGCGATGAGGAAGACAGCGATCAGTGACCAGTAGTCAGCGGGCAGTTTTTTGTCTTTGTCATGCACAAGATAACGGACGGCAAACGCGCCCGGCAACAAGATCGCCAGCACCGCCGCATTGATCTTGGAAGCCATCGCCATGCCGAGCGCGAATCCAAAGCCGATGCTGAGGAGGAAGAGCGGGGAGCGGAGGATTTGTATTGGGAAGTTACGAGTTACAGAGTTACGAGTTACGAGAACGGGATCATCACTTGTTTCTCGCATCTCATTACTCACTTCTTTCTCCCTCCATTCCACAATTCCCATCGCAAATAGAATCGCCAAAAACATGAATAGATTCGTAAACAGGTCGGTGGTGAAAAAATGCGACTGTTGAATCTGCATCACGGCAAACGAAGAAAAGACCGCCGCGAACAGCCCGGTGCGCCGCCCATATAAATTGGAAACGATCAAATACAAAATAAAAATGGTGAACAGGTCGGCCAGCGCGGAGAACTGCCGCGCAAAGAACTTCGATTTGCCGATGTCGTCGTTGCCGGTCGCTTCCATGGCAATGCGCACGATTGTCAGCGGCAGGTCGCCGTACACGTAGGCGGCATTCCCGCGATTGAAGGGATTGAGGGTGGAGGCGGCGGAATTGAAATATTCCCCAATGCTTATCCAGCGCTTCTGCTCTGGCTTGCACAGGTCCACCGGCGTGAGCGAATCGGTGCAGG
>JBBIUO010000072.1:3335-7889 GCA_037440205.1 Chloroflexota bacterium | reverse complement strand
CCGCAGGTTATCCACCACACCCATCATGAAAAGTTCATCCGGGTGCTGGTGATAGCCCTCGCCCCAGTTCACCCCGGTCAAACGCAAATATCCTGCAATGAGCAGGATGCAAATAAAAAGAAGATCATAAAGCCAGGAGCGTTTTTCGGTCATAAGTTACCTATGTCATTGCGAGCAAACCAAAAGCACAGCCGCGAATTACACTAATTTTCGCGAATTGGTTTTTAAAATCTGTGCGAATTCGTGAAATCCGCGGCAAGATGGATTTTGAACTTCTCGCAACGACATTATTCCTCCACAAAGAAAATCATAAAATCCTTACCGACAGTGGCAGAAGTATATCTGCTTAATGTGCCATTCGGGTAGAGTTGCTTAAGGGCATTCCTGGTATCCAGATCCTGCAAATGGAAGATGAACATCTTCGGCGCAGGCAGGGCGAGCGTATCGGCAAATTGATTCGGCCACAACGCAAAATCGCGGTCGGGCAGTCCCAGCCACAGGGCGGGCAGGCGCGTGTCCACCCACTGCTCATACGGCACAATCCAGGCCGTATCCGTCCGCCCGTACACATCGCCAAAAAACTTGATCGAACGTCCCATCTCCGACGAATTCCACGCGCCGATGCGGTAATGCCTGTCGAATTGACGCAGGACCAGATCATAATTTTGGAAGGACGAGACCGCGAGCAAAGCGCCGATCAAAATGTGGATGAAGGGCACGCGCCTCTTCCTTAATCCGACAGTTGATTCCGCGCCGTTGACATTTGCCACCACCAAACCTTCCACTGCCATCGCGCTGACGAGGATCGCCGTCACCGAAGCCGCCCCCGCGCGGTTGAGCGCAGGATTCTCCCCCGGAAACGCCAGCGAAAGGATGGAAGGCATCAGTAAAAGCGGAATCGAAACGAGCAAAAACAAATCGCGCCAGTCGCGTCCACGAAGGTATCGCAAAATCAGCAACACGATCCCGATCACGAAAAATGCGCCCGTCACCACATCTAATGCGGGGCGGTGCGGCAGGGAATTGACCCAGATGTTTCCATCGTCCCAGTTGAACATGAGCAGGGCATTCAGCAAATTCGAGAAGAAGACGCTCGAAAGAGAGGCAAAAGTTCCCGTCGAGTCGAGCCTTGAAAATGCGCGCAGGCTGAAAATATCGGGATGTTCCAGCCAGTACCGCAGAAGCGGCAGGAAGATCATCAATGCCGTGACTGCGACAATGCCCAGCCATTTCAACGCCTGCAAGCGAATCGCTTTTGACTTGTTGTGCAGGATGAAAATCACGAATGCGGTCAACACCACGAACGGCATGATGCGGAACGGCGTGTACCCGTGCAGGCCGAGTCCCAGAAAAATGCCGCAGAGCAGGAAATCGTTCGTCGAAGCAGTGCGCAGGCCGCGGGTCAGATAAAGAAGCGTGCCTGCGGCGAAGAGAGGATACAAAGGGAATCGCAATCCGATTCGGGAGATCACGTTCGGCCAGTAGGCAATCCCAAAAAGAAACATGGCAAAAAAGCCGACGGTTGGATTTCCAAATTCCCTGCCGAGAAAATAAACGAACGGAAGCGTGAACAAGCCGAGCAGTGCCGTGCCGAGTTTGAGGCTGAAAAATGAAATGCCCGTGCCGAAGATGTTTGCAATGAGGAAGGTCCAGTACATTTGCAGGCCTTCGCGCCCGGTATTGCGGATGAAAAAGATGGAGGCGTTGCCGTTTGCGATGTCGTACACGTCGAGCATTTTTTCGGCGTGGTCACTGAACGGCTCGGCAGGGACCTCGCTCAAACGATAAAAGCGAAAGAACGCGGCGAAGGCAAAGACAGCCAGCAGTAACGCGAGCCATTCCCAATCATTTTCTCGTAGCAACGACTTTAGTCGTCCCAGACCCAACCGACTAAAGTCGGTACTACGGTCGGTACTACGCCACAATGCAGAGAGAAAAAGAATCAACCCCGCCAGCCAAAGCGAGAAATTCAACGCCGTGAATTGATTGCCGCCGAAAAAATAAAACGCCGCGCCGAGCAGGGGCAACGAGAGCAGGATAAAAATTTTTTTACCGTGATTCAATTCGCGCGCATCCGCGAAATTTGCGGCTGGGGTTTCGACAGGCGCATCCGAAAGCATCCACTCGCCGCGAAGGAACGACCAGGCTGTGAGCAAAACAGCAGGGAAATAAAACACAACTGGAAACCATCCACTTTCGGGCGATTCGAGGATGAGTTGGGCGATCAACGCAAAAAAAAGCGCGGCCAGCGGAAACCAGGGTAACGCGCTCGATTTTGCAGTTGAAAAAGAGGATGATTCGTTCTGCATTAATATCCGAAAACGGACTCCAACGTCTCCCGACGTTGGCGCAAAGTCTGAGACTTTGCGCTCCGCGTTTACTGCGAAGCAGTGACTTGAAACACGTAAAAATTATGCACAGGTACAGCAGACTGATACAAGGACAACGTCCCCTGTGGATACAATTGTTTCAACTGAGCCATCGTGTTGGCATCGTCCAGCGTGAACATGAAAAGTTTATCGCCGGGGATGTCCACCGTGCTCGGAAGATTATCCGGGGCGATGGCAATATCCCTGCCGGGCACGCCCGCCCAAAACGGCGCGAGCCGCGTATCCACCCAAAACGGGAACGGCACGATCCACACATGATCCACCGAGCCGCCCTTCTTCATAAAATCCTTCATCACCGCGCCCATCTCGGATGAATTCCACGCCGACGCGCGATACTGATCGTAATAGGTATGAAAAACAAGTTGATAGTTTTGCGCAAAGGAAAAAAGGAACAGGAGGATGAGGACAAGCCCGGCCAGCACAGGCCGTTGACCGATTGCCTTGCGATTCTCGCTCATGACGGAGTCCCCGCTTCGTTCGTCCCGAAAACTGATACTGTTCAATAAAGTATCCAACCCGACGGCAACGAGCAGGAAGACCGGCACAATTGCGCCGCCCGTTCGATTCAACGATGGATTTTCCTCAGGGAACGCCAGCGAAAGAATGGATGGCATCTGCAAAAAGGGAACGGCCAGCAGGAGCATCAAATCCATCCAATTGCGCGAGCGGATGTAGCGGAACAAAACGAGACTCACCCCAAGCAGGAACAACGCGCCCGAAACGACATCCAGCGCCGGGCGTCCGGGAATGGAATGCACCCAGATGTCGCCGTTGTACCAGTTGAATTCCTTTGCCGCGTTCCACACATTCAACGGGATCAACTGCCAGAGCGGCGCCGGAAGCGGGCGCTCCACCGTGCTCAACCTTGTAAAGGCGCGGTATACGAACATATCAGGATACTCGGTGGCGTAACGCGCCAGCGGAATGAAAAAGATGAACGAGGTCAGCGCCACCAATCCCAGCCAGATTAGGGATTGTTTTCGCGCCTGCCAATCACGAGCATGAAGAAGATAAATTCCAAACAGGGCAACCACCGCAAACGGCATGATGCGGAACGGCGTGTACCCGTTCAATCCCAATCCCAGCGCAACGCCCGACAGAATAAAATCGTTTCGGTTTTCACGGCGCAATCCGCGAATGACGTAATACAAGGTCGGTGCGGCAAACAACGGGTAGAAGGAGATTCGCAGCCCAAACCGCTCGATGACGCTCGGCCAGTAACCGATCCCAGCAAATAGAACGGCGAGCAGGCCGATGCGCTCGCTTCCGAATTCCTTTCCGAGCAGGTAAATGTATGGCAAAGTCAATAAGCCGCCCATCACAGCCACCAGTTTCAAGGTCAGGAAGGATGTGCCGGTAAAGAACTCTGCAAACAACGCGCACAGATAAATGTAGAGCGGCTCGCGCCCGGTGTTGCGCGGAAAATAAATGGAGAATTGTCCCTGCGTGATGTCGTACACATCCATCAATTTTTCGGCGTGGTCGCTGGTCATCTCCGGGGGCACGTCGTACAAACGATAGGTGCGGAAAAACAAAATCACGAGGATCATTGCGAACACCAGCAGCCCGTAGCGCGTGATGCGAATGTTCCATTCGGCGCTGGTGAAGAACGCCTTCAAATCCACCTTCGGCGATTCCCTGCGCGGGCCATCGAGCCAGAATGCCCGCAGGAAAAAAACGATGGCGAGAATCCATAAGGTAAGATTCAGCGCCGTGAATGTGTTTCCGCTCATCGTGTAAAACGTCGCCGCGCTGAACAGGACGGACAGGATAAATGCCCCCTTGCGAATGGATACTGATTCCTGCCCGGGTTCCATCGCGGCTGTCGGGGTCAAGGTCCATTCGCCGCGCAGGTATGCCCATATTGCCATTCCGAGCGCCGAGATGTAAAGTGCGATCCCAAGGTTGGCCATGCCGGTGCGGGGTGGCTCGAACGTCTGTTGGGCTATCAATGCCAGCAACAGCACGAGCAATGTGCGCCAGGGGAACTTCTTCGGGGCGGCTGTTTTCATCGGTTCAGTAGCAGGCTCAGGGGCGAGTTGAAGCGTCACATCGTCGGCGGGTCTCACCCACTGGATCGTGTCCTCCCGTTTGAAAAGAGCCTGAAGAAAGGCCTGGAACGAATTCCAGTTTTTGAAAATGGACTTCACGTAATCGAGGACAG
>JBBIUO010000072.1:0-3316 GCA_037440205.1 Chloroflexota bacterium | reverse complement strand
ATCAGTTGATAGGTCTGCTGAATTCCTGTATAATGAATTTGCCAATGGATAATTCCATGGTTAAAAGCGTTTCGATCGCTCATCCTGTCTCGCGAAAAGTGGCCATTTGTGGCCGCCTGCCCCCTTCTGTTGAAGGACCGGGCTAGCGAGGCGGGTTATTATTTTAATATGGGCGGTACAGTTCCAGCCGTTTGATCTTCCTCGAAATTATATCGAATGCATCCGAATCGTTTTGGGCATCACGCCGCATGATCGAGCCCGCCACAAGATCGGCAACTTGAATCAAAGACTCCCTGTCCGAACTGCGAACGATCACCCGTTTGAACAGTCTTGGCATGTGGCGTTTGATCATGGTGCGCCGCAATTCTGTTCGCAGATCGGGCGTCGAACCAAATTCATCCAGAATCAGGGTTGCATCCTTTTGCAGTTCGGGCGGAATTACGCCAAGCAATTCGGTCATGAAGTGTGTATAAATTTCAAGGCTTTCCGTGGTTTCAAAAATCTTCGGCAGTCTGGTTTTATCCACAATAAGCGCCCATGCTTCAAAGTCTGCATGCGCGAGCGTTGAGAATACCCGATTGCGAATTTCTGCGGATGCCATTTTGTGAAATTTGAACTCGTGTGTGACGCTCAGACCAAGTGCCTGCCGTAGATCTGCAAGGGTTTCTCTTAACAGGTCGGGGGATTGGGTGGCAATGAAGGCAGGCACAAAGTAACGCGACGCACCTTTTTCGAAATTTAAACTGACATCGCCTGCTTCATCTCCGGCAAAGGTAAGCGTCAGCATTTTTCAACTCCAGTGATGTCATTTTCGTTTTGCGATCACAATGATGCTCTCGCCCCAGCGCATCGGCAGGAAGACGAATCCCGTCATGGCCTGGAAGCCGCCAAGCGAACCGAATAATAACTTTTGAATCTGTTTTGGAACATAACGAATGTATGGCACATCCCAAAAGCCGTCTGAAAAAATTTTTATCGGGGTGAAGCCTGCGTCTTCGATCAGGCCGAGCCATTCTTCGGGTTGTTTGAGCGAGATGTGCGTCGGGTCCTGGTAGCCGATCCATTTTTCGCCCTTCCACGGCTTGAGCAGGGAACCGAGGTTCGGCGTGGCAAGGATGAGGATGCCGCCCTTTTCGGTGACGCGCGCAATTTCGCGGATTGCCTTTGCCGGGTCGGGCAGATGCTCGACGATGTGCTTGATAATGATCACGTTGAAAGAATCGTTTTTGTAAGGTAGTTCCTGCGCGGATGCCGTTTGAAGGGATGCGGCTTCGGCAAACTGTTTGGATTGTTTGACCGCCCAGTGATTCAAATCCATACCGTACGCTTCGAACCAACCCGACAACTGCCCGGTCAAATGCCCGAGGCCTGATCCCACCTCGAGCAGACGCGCTCCGCGCCGGCCATACCGCCGCGCGAGCATGGCATAGAATCGATTCGACCACCAGTACATGCTGTATTTGGCGAAGGTGATGTTTGCGTAGGTGTGGGTGGAGAAATATTTTTCGTCGAAAGCCATGGGAATACAAAGGATGAAGGATGAAGGATGAATTCGTGTTACGTGTTCCGTGTTCCGTTGTTTCTGTGTCTACTTTTTTCGCGCGATATAAAAGGTAAACGTCCCGTCTTCCACCGGTTCAGGGGAGGCATATTTCCTGACATAGGCTTCCGTCAGGCTGAGATTCCATTTCGTGGGAGAGAGGATCCATTTCCCTGTGAGCGCCTTGGAAACCAGCGAAGGCAGGCCAAAATAGTGTCCCCATTCTAACACGCGCATGGAAGCGGGAGAAAAGTAGTGCCACCAGCGTTCGAGTGTGAAGCCCGCTTTTTCAAGACGTTTTTCCCACACATCGGGTTCATCGGCGTGATGGACGCGGGAAATCTTGCGAAACCAATTCTCGTAGGATTTGCCAAAGACCTTCGTCAGTGAAAGCGAGGAAAAATAGCGCTTGTTTGGAACGCAAAAATAAAACGGCGCGCCCGGTCGAAGCACGCGGGCGGTATCGGAAAGCACCGCGTCAATGTGCGGGATGTGCTCGAGAACGGAGTTGCTCAGTCCGCTTGCGAAGTGGTTCGAGGGAAACGGTGACCGCGCGCCATCTGCTTCGACGAGGGATTTGTAGGCGTTGTACTTCTTCGCCTCGCGCATGGAAAACCGCCAGGGATCGAGTCCCACATCCAATTTTTGATCGAAGGTCAGCGAGGCAAAGTGACCGTCGCCACAGCCCACGTCGTAGACAGGAGAAGGCAAAGGTAAATCTTGATAGTAGGAAGATTCAATCGCCCGCAAAAATGCACGGAAATAAGGAAGGGAACTAATCTGGAGAAATAAAAAATCTTTTTTCAATTTATTTGTTTCTCTTCTTTGGATGGTCTGATAATCCAGTAGGCCAGTGACCCAAGTATTGGAATGGCACAAATCACAAGCACCCAAACCGCCAATACCAAGCCATCAAGTTTTTTCCTGCCAAGGTCGATCAGCGACACGATGGGGAGAGCGAAAAGCACAACAGCAAAAATAAGTTGCATCAGAAGCAACCCTGTATTAATCCCAAGCATTTCCATTGTTACATTCCTTTCCTCAAGCGGTCAAATAACTTTTCATATTCCTGCGCAACGGAATCGGGGTCGTAGGTTTTTTTGATACCAGCCGTGTCGCCGCGATATTTCTGCGGGTTATCCAGCACTTCGAGAATGGAGGCGGCAAGGCTTTGCGGGTTGCCGATCTCCGAGACGATGCCCATGCCGTGCATCTGGACAGGTCGGCGCACGCCTGGCAACGCGGAAGGGACGCTTGGCACGCCGTTCATCATCGCTTCGATTTGGACGAGGCCAAACGCCTCGGTGGAGTTGAGCGAAGGAACGGTCAGCACATCGAGGTTGGGATATAGCGCGGAGAGTTGAACGGGTGTGAGATTGCCGAGGAAGGTCCAATGCCCGGAGTTTTCATACTCTTGAATTTTGGATATCAGGCGGTCGAAGTATGCCTGTTCACCCATTACGTTTTCATGCTGGCCTGCGTACAAGACCTGGGCGTTGGGATATTTTTTCAAAATGACGGGCAGGGCTTCGAGCAAAACTTCCACGCCTTTTTCGGAAGCAAAGCGTGTGACCATGCCGATGACCGGCCTGTATTCTTTTGTGCGATGTCTTTCAGCAAAAGCGGAAACAGCCTCCGGCGCAGGAACAGGCATCTCAACGGGTGGCAGGATCGGGGTCAGTTTTGAAGCGTATTTCGAGAGGTAGGGAGAATGATCGGCGTAGTCCTGTGTGTAGGTCACGATGTGATTCGCAAGCAGTCCCGCCATGTGGTTTT
>JBBIUO010000071.1:4750-13789 GCA_037440205.1 Chloroflexota bacterium | reverse complement strand
ACGAAGTCCGTATCCATGACTTCCGCCATTACTTTGTCACAATGACATATCTGGCAAAAGGCGACCTGAAAATGTCGCAGATTCTTGCTCGTCATGAAAGCATCACCACCACCAACCGCTATGCCCACTACAACACAGAAGCCGACAAAGCCTACGATGAAATTTTCAACAAGAGGTCATGATGATTGAAATAACTTTCAGGGAATTTTACGAACTGGAATACGAAGAAGACGGGCTGCATGAATTGTACGTCGTCAAAAACGGTCTTGATGAAACTCTATACGTCGGCATAACCAGTCAAAGAATTTGGGATCGCTGGTTTGGCTGGAACGGGCACATTTTTCTTAGCGGAGCCATCTTGGAAGGAAAAAGTTCTGTTGGATGTAAAATCGTGGACTACTTGCCAGATTCTTGGGAGTGGAAAGTCCAATTATGGACTCTTGATGATTGCGTGGCGTTTTGCAAAGATGAAATCAGTTCAACCAGGAAAAGTTATGATATCAAATACCTTGAACCATTTATGATTCAAAAGCTCAGGCCTGCATTGAACGTCGCATACAACTTAAACCCTGGCGCTGACAATACTCCAAAAAGTAAAAAAGAAGAGGAGCGTGAAGCTGAATTGGATAGGATTTACAAGGAGATTTTTGAGAAAAACTCGAAATGGAAATAATCTCCAATTACCAACCTCCAATCCCCAATGTCACCGCATCTGCGTGCGCTGAAATAACCACACCCCCACCCCAAAGTATAGCCCTGTCAGCACAACCAACGCCGCCAGTTCATAAAGCACATCGCCGAAGCCAGCGCCGAGGGTGAAAATTTTGTTGAGCGCCACCACCGCATGAGACGGGGGAAGAAAGTCGGCCAGCGCAATGCTCCTGCCTGCAATCGTAAACAAATTCATGCGCGGAAGCGGAAACGCCGCGCCCGTGAGAAACATCAGAAAGCCCAAAGGGAAATTCGCAATCACAAACGCCTGTGAGACTGTCTTCGAGAAACAAGCCACGATCAAGCCGATGCCAATGATGGACAAACTGGTAATCGCCACAATCACAAACGCCAGCCAGAGTGGACCCTGACTGCGGAAGCCAAGCGCGACCGCAGTTGCAAAGGTCAGCAAAACAGATCCAATCGAAACCACCCCCAGCCAGAGGACTGTCCCACCGAGGTATTCGAAGGAAGTCAGCCGCGTCAGGCGCAGACGTTTCATCGCACCCGTTTCGATGTCGCGGGCGGGAGTCATTGCCGCCTGGAAGATCATCAACACCACCGCCAGCACCAGCAGACCAGGCACGTAATTCTCGAATTCGGTACGGGCAGCGGAAGAACCAAGCGGAATTTCCACGAGAGTGACGGGACGCGCGGCGGAGGTCAATCCATGTGTGTAATCGTCGGTAACGGTCATTGCCATCACCGCCGCGACGGTGTAAGTAGGATTGGTCAGGTCGCCGATGAAGATCAGGTCGGTATTTGCGGTCAAGTCACCTGAACGAAACGCAGAGAGCCTCTCGGAAAAATTCTTTGGGATGATGACCAACGCGGCGGCTTCGCGGTTGCGGAGTCGAGTCTCGGCGTCGGCGCGGTCTGTGGCTTCGATCACATGCAATACGGCGCTTCCATTTTTATAGGTCAATTCGCGCAGGCCATCCACCACATCCTGCCCTGCGGACAGGGTCACGCCGTCTGCCTGAATTGCAGGCATATCTTGATTAATAACCAGCACGCCATACGAGGTCGTGCCGCTTCCGCCAGTCATCAGCCAGTAAATCATCACAAACAACGGAGCAAACGCAAGGCTCAAGCCGACGACCCACAGGTCGCGCTTTTGCTCGCGGACACTTTTCCGAAAAACACTTAATAGTCTCATTCGCGCAACCTCCTCCCCGTCAGCGAAAGGAAAACATCTTCCAATGTGTTGGCGCGTAAACGAACGTCGCCCAGTTTCACATTCGCCGAACGCAGGCTTTCAAGTATTTCTGGCAATTGCTCGATCAGTCCTCTGCCGCGAACCGTCAACGTGTGGTTGACGGTCGAAACCGTCAGCGTGGACTTGCTCAATAAAGCAGAAGCAGTTTCGAGGTCAGAAAAAGAAGCGAGTTCGATGTCCAACACATCCCCTTCCCCAATCGTTCGCTTGAGGGCATCGGGCGTATCCAGCGCAACCAATCGCCCGTGATCAATGATCGCCACACGGTCGGCGACGCGCTCGGCTTCGTCCATGTTATGAGTTGTAAGAATGACAGTCTTTTTCCGCGCCAACGAGCGGATGGTCTCGCGGACAAGTACGCGGCTTTGCGGATCGAGACCCGCTTCGGGTTCGTCGAGGACGATGACTTGCGGATCGTGAACCAGCGCCAGCGCGAGATTGAGACGACGCTTCATGCCGCCCGAAAGCCTGCCAGCCAGTTCCCGAGCCTTGGTTGCCAGTCCAAGCATTTCGAGCCACTCCGCCCCGCGTTGACGCGCGACCTTGCGCGGAACGCCATAGACTTCGCCGATGAATTCGAGTTGTTCAAGGCAGGTGAGTTTGTCCCATAGAATGGTTTCCTGCGGACAAACGCCGACCCGCGCCCGAACTTCGGGGTCGCCGCCGTGGACAGGTTTGCCATGCAACAGAACCTGACCCGCGTCGGGCTTGAGCAACCCGCACATCATGTTGATGGAGGTGGTCTTGCCCGCGCCGTTCGGTCCGAGAAAGCCAAAGATTTCGCCTTCGTGAACTTCGAGCGAGAGATCGTCAACGGCGGTGAGTGCGCCGAAGCGTTTAGTGAGGTGTTGGGTTTGCAAAACAGAGGTGGTCATTCAATCCTTTTATAAGAGTAGTGGCGACTTTAGTCGCACAGCGCGACTGCACCTGTCCTGACGGACGGTGTCAGGAAAGTCGTTACTACGTTCGTGCTGCGTCACCGCAATAGCCAGATGATCAAAATTACGGTGATCACAAAAGTCCATATCCACATCCAGCCGCCCGCATCGGACGGGCCATTGCCCAATCCCAACGGACGAAAATGCAGGAGCGGCAGGTCTTCGATCTTTTGGGCAAGCTCAGCGTCAGAAATTGCGAAAGGGTTGTACCCCTCAAAGAAGCCGGCAAACCCCGCATTCTTCAATATCTGGCGGGCAAGGGTGAGTTTTAGTTTGGGGTCGGCGGCTTCCTCCACGTGGGCATGAATACTGCCCCCGGGCAGGATCAAATCAATTTCGGGGTTGGCAAGCAGGTTATGAAACCAGTCCGAGGTTCTACGTCCGCCGGAGATGCAATAGACATCCCCTTTGTAAATCGCGTAATTTACCGGCGTAAAGCGCACCTTGCCGGTCTTGCGCCCGATGACTTTCATCACCATGATGTAGCCAGTGAATGGGTTGCCGAAGAACGGCCCAAAACCAAGTCGAAACATGGGAACCATGAAAAACTTGTTGAGGAACCAGAAGATACGTCGCATCAAGGGAGGCATGATTAACTCCTTCGTTTACGATTCTGTGTCGACGATTTTTTCGCTTCGTTCCTCGACGTAGGCCTGATACGCCTTCGAGAGCATTTTCACCCATTGACCGACTCTGCCCTCCCCCACCGGAACATTGTCAATCGAAACAATCGGCACCACGCCGCGCGAACTGGACGTGAGGAAGGCTTCGTCGAATTTTTCATCCACACGCGGCGGACGATACTCGATGGACATCCCCTGCCCTCTTGCGAGTCTCAACACCGCGCGGCGCGTGACGCCGAGGAGAATCCCTTTTTGGGCGGTGACGACTGTACCGCAAGATTTATCTTGCACCCTCGAAGAATCGCAAAATGAATTTTGCGGTACGGGCAGGACTGCGTAAAAATTCGACGTCATCCCCTCCAGTATCTTCCCATCCTTTGTCAGCAACACCTCGAACACATCTCCGCCGACCAGCCTGCGCTGGTGATTGCTCGAAGCGATGAAGCCGGTATCCTTCAAACGCGGTGCCTGCCGCGCCAATTCCGCTGTGACAACTTTCACGCCTTCTTCATATACATGCCTCGCCAGCGACTCGAACTGCTGAATGACGATATACATGGACGCATCGTTCTTTGCAAGGATCAATCGAACACGCGCTTCCTTTGGCAGGAATGTTTTGGCAAGATCGGCAATTCTGTGACGCAATGTCGGCTCGTCAACAGCGGGAACAAAACTCAATTCCTTTGCGGGAAGGTACAGCCTTTGCAGGTGCATGTGCAAACCCAGAACCTTCGTCCCTGCATCGAGCGTGGTGAAGGTGGTGTAAAACCCCTGCGGCAGTTCGCGCGTGATCTCGTCGAGAGTCCGCGCGTGGGTTTGAATGGGATGCAATCCCTTTTTGTTGACTTGAAACGCAGAGATGGTCATATAATCATTTGGTAGTGGTATAGAAGTAAGTGATGTAGCGCAAGATAGTATCTTGCGCTACGGACAAAATCACTTCAATTTGCCCATTACCAATCATTTTACACTTTTGAAAGAAAAAATACGAGCGCGAAGCGGATGGTTGGAAGTAAAATAGAGGCGATCCATTCATTCCACGATCCGGCGTACAACATGAGCGGCAAAAAAACAAGCATTCAACGCGCAACACAAGATACCCGAAACGACCTGCGGACGGTCGCAAAGAAGATTTCCGCCCAGCAACTTTCACGCCTTTCATTGCCCGAGGTGGAAGCCGTGGTGGATTTGGTGGCAAAGATTGTCCCCGCCGGCAACGTGCCGGGCATGATCCTGAGCGGACTGGCGCGCCTGCCCGGGCGGCGAATCCCCATTCAAAAAATGCAACAGGATATCAACGCCCTGTTCAGCGGCGTGGAGCAGATTTTGGATTCAGCTGTGTATGGCGCGCTTTTCGCCGGTCCAGCCGCGATCCTTTGGGGATATCAAAACCTGCTCAAACTTTCCGGCAAAGACCCACAGGCCGCATTCCCGGAAGGAGTGTGGCAATTCTATACGGGCTATGCCCTGCGCGAAGACACCGCCCGCCACACAAATGAGACTCACGGATTTGATTCCCTGCTCCGCGCTCACAACATTCAATTGAACGCAGTTGACCGTCTGACTGCCTGGCTGATGGCTTCTGTGATCTGCCTGCATCAGTACAACAGCCTATTGGAAAATGAATGGAGGGAACGAGTCTCCATCTCTGTTTTGGAGGATGCGGATATGTCGCGCGCGAAGCGGCTGTTCCGTGAATGGGAGTTGGTGCGCCCCTACCGCCGCGAGGAGGAGGCCGCCGACCTCGAACTTGATTATCCCGCCTACCGCAGATTCAAATTCGATCAATTCCTTAGGAAAAACCTGAGTTCATTGCCGGCACATGCCTACGAAAAGTGGGACACAAAAATAAAACTGCTTACAAAAAACACCCTTGCCGCCTATCAACAGCAGATGTCCATTCTGGCGTATTTGGAGCCGGGGGCCTATGGCGAGACACGAATCCCGTTCGACTTAAGCGATGCGCAAATCGGCGTGATCCATCGGGACAGTTATTATCTTTTCCCTGTGATGGAGCAAGGCTCGAACAAGCCGTTGGGTGTGATGACGGCGCGCGCCCAGATTGCGGCTTTGCTGGCATCTCCTTTTTCAACGCCTTCGCAGATCGCGTCGCTTGCGCGGGTGAAACGCTCTGCTTTGCCAAGCCTGCGGAACAACCTGAACCCGATGCTTGTGAACGATCTTGATAACCTGCGGTATGCGCCCATCATCCTCTCTGCGGACCCGCGCTCGCCGTCCCTGCCGCTTTCGGAATTGCGTCAGGCCGAGCGGGGAATTGGCTCGCACGCATTGACCATTTTCGACACCGGCGAGACCTTCGTCTTCGACCAGTCGCATATCTTCTTCGACGGCGCATGGGGAACGGCGCTTTCGGAGATCATGACGAATGAAGCGCTGTCGTGGGCGCGGTATTTGAGTATGCTCCCCTCCCCCACTTCCGCCCAGACGCGAATCTACACGTCACTGACTCTTCAACTGCAACCATCAGACATTGACCTAATTCAACAAGCGCCGCACATTTCACCCGAAGCGGACGCCGAGACCGACAAGGTAAAACTCAAAGACTGCCTCACCCTGCGAAGGCGATTCAAGCAGAGAAACGAACAGATTCAATTGACCATCAACGACCTGTTGGTTCTGTACCGCGCCATCCATGCCGCCATGTACAGACCCTCGCAAAAACTACTGGCGGAGTTGGACCGACTCGGGGAGACTAAACCCGATGTCGCCGCATCCATTCGTCAGGTTGTGGAAGAAGCGAGTCGTACCAATCCCTCGATCCTGATCCCAATGGATGCCAGTCTCAAGGTCCCGCGCGAACGGGTTTATCCACTTAATATGGAAGCGCCGCTCGTGGAATTGAACCTGCTCAGCCTGCACGCCCAAACGTTGAAATTGCTCATCGCCTACGATGCATCCACCGAAGACCGTGCGGCTCTTTATTCGGCCTTCGACCAGATGCAAAGGTTATATCTCGCATCCATTGCGGGCTTCGGAGCATATTTGAACCGGGCGAAGGAAGTTGCCATTCAAGGCGAGAGCGCGAGCGTGGGAGCGATCAAACTGCTTGCCCATTTGCCCTCCCCCCTTCAGCGCATTTTGGATAAAATCCCCGAGCGTTTTGAACTGCTGAACAATATCTTGAAAGGCCGCGAAGTATTCTCGAACGTAGGCGCGGTGGTACCCACCAGTACGCTCACCCGTTTTTGCACCGCAAAGGACGATAGCAGCCAAAAGCAGCTTGCCTGGGGCGTCCTCACTGATGCAAAATCGGTAATGCGAATCACCCTGCGCGATTTTCGCCCGCACGTATCCACGCTGATGAACATGGGACGCAAAGACCTTGCGAACTTGATCGCTCAGGATTATCTCGACGCCTACGCCGAAGGGCTGAATACCTACGTTCAGGAACTTTCCCGCATTACGCTTGCCAGCAGAGAAACCCTGCCCACATCCAGAACAAGAAAGCGAATTCCCAAGAATCAATGAAAGATCCAATGATCGGCCAGCAATTAGCCAACTTCCGCGTGGAGCGCCTGATCGGGCAGGGCGGCATGGCCGCCGTGTATCTGGGGCAGGATGTCAAACTCCAACGGCCTGTTGCCGTCAAGGTGATTGACAAGCGTTACAAAAACGATCCCGCCTACGCGGCGCGCTTCGTCAAGGAAGCGCGCATGATGGCGAAGTGGCGGCACGAGAACCTCATCCAAATCTATTACGCCGACGACACAAAGGAATACTCCTACTACGTGATGGAGTACGTGGACGGCAGCGACCTCTCCACCGTGATGGAGATGTACGCCGATGAAGGCGAACTCATGCCCATCGAAGATGTCCTGCGCATCGGCAACGCCGTGGCCGGCGCGCTCGATTACGCCCACAGTCAGGGCGTGATCCATCGCGATATCAAACCGTCGAATGTGCTGATTGCGGACGATGGCCGCGTGTTGGTCGGGGATTTTGGCATGGCGCTGGAAGTGCGCGACGGCTCGATGGGAAACATTTTCGGCACGCCCCACTACATTTCGCCCGAGCAGGCCCGTCGTTCAGCAGACGCGGTCCCGCAATCCGATCTGTATTCTTTGGGAGTCATCCTCTACGAAATCCTTACCGGCTCCGTGCCGTTCAACGATCCATCGCCGGCGAGCATCGCACTTCAGCATATTTCGCAAACGCCGCCCTCCCTGCGAAGCATCAATCCCGAAATCACCCCGGCAGTGGAAGCCGTCATTTTAAAGGCGCTGGAAAAAAATCCGCAAAACCGTTATCAATCCGGCGCAAAGTTAATGGCCGCGCTTGACGAAGCCTTCAAAGCCACCGGTTCATCGCCAAAGATGCCTTTGCCGGCATTGCCCGTCGGCGTGCCGACCATAAAACGCAACATCTCCCTCGACCAGATCACAAAACATAGAGCGCCCAAGGTGAAAGGAAACACCATTCACCGGCCCGTCGAGCTGCCACCCACGATGCGCGCCGCAAACCAACCGCAAAAGAAAAGCCGCTGGGGCTATGCCCTGCTCGCGCTCCTTCTTTTATTGGGGATTGGAGGATGGTCCCTGGCGAAGAGTGGATTCCTGCCCACGAACTTTTCCCCCGCCCCAACATTGATCTCCCCGCTTCCCTCGACCGATGAGCCTGCCCAGCCAACCCCAACCTTGATCCCCGCCTCGGCCACTCCGATTCCCGTCCAGCCTTCCGTTGCGCCGACGAGTGAATCTTCATCACCTGTCACGCCGTCCGCGATTCCCACCGTCAAATACCGTGACGGCAACCACATCACCTTATTCTGGAACAAGACCAGTTTTCACTTGCTCAATCGTTCGAGCCAGCCGCGGAGTTTATCGGGCTTCTCCTTCGAGAGACTCGACGAAAACGGCAAACCCACCGATAGATTCCCCGGTCACCTTTGGGAAAACCAAAGATTCAATTACGTCCCATCGAAGTATTGCGTGAGCATAAAAATCTACCAGGATGAAGACCCGCCTTACATTGACCCACCCGACTGTCACGGCGGCTACGTAAGCATCATCCAGCCCCGCCAGGAGAATGCGGAATTATTTTTCTGGACCCCGAAGGAAGGCTCGCTTCAATTCCGCGTGATTTGGGTGGGAGAGGAAGTGGCTCGTTGCGAAATCAGCGCGGGAATTTGCGAAGTGTTTATTCCGTAAAACCTGTCCTGAGTTTATCGAAGGATTCATTTTGCGCCCGCGCGGGCAAGATATTCTGGATTTCGTGCGAGGCGTTCATGGGGCGCGTATTTTGGCAGGAAACCCACGACTCGCAAGCTGAATCTTGCAGTACAACCCGCGCTATTGAATCACAAAACTGAAATAAGCCAGAAGGTAATCGCCTTTATCTTCCAGTTGGACAGTGAGGCCATTCACCGGCTGGGCGGGGAAATATAACTGGGTGGTGAACACCTCCCCACCGGGGATCTGCACCTTGACGTGAATGTGCTCGATAGGTCGTTGTGGATATTCTCCCGGTAGAATCGTTTCGAGATAATACCTGCCTTTGTTGTCGGTGAACTGATGTCCGCGCAGGGTGT
>JBBIUO010000071.1:0-4723 GCA_037440205.1 Chloroflexota bacterium | reverse complement strand
GTCGTATTCGCCGTTTGCGTTTGCCTGCCAGAAGTCCAGCCAGGCATTGGGGATGGGGAGACAATCGGGGGTGAGCACGAAGCCGGCGAGGATTAATTTCGTGCCTTGCATTCCATCTTCGAGAAGAGAGGTTCGTTCGAGGGTATCGGCTTTGTAATAGGGGCCTTCCTGGTCAGCGGGTGTGAGCGCGGAACAATTGGGGTGAGGGAGGTTGGCTAATATGTCCACGTTGGTGGCAGAGTCAGGTTGCGGGGAGACAATGTCTGTTGGGGATGAGGCAGTTGTCGGGGCGGGAGGAAGCGGGGTTTCATCCACAGCAAGAGGGGCGCAGGCAGTGATCGTCATCACCAGCAAAATCAAAAGTCGTTTCATGGTTTCTCCTTAAAGTAACGACTGAAGTCGTTACTACCGTAGATGGGAAAATTTTGACGCATCTTACTGCTTCAAAAATCTTTGGCAGGTTGCTGAACGACCTGATGGAACACCGCACCACGTTCATCATCGCGCATCGCATCCAGTCGGTGATGAAAGCGGATTTGATCCTGGTGCTCGATAAAGGCCAGGTGATCCAGAAAGGCAACCACGAAGAACTGCTGACTCAATTCGGCGGCATGTATCGGAAGGTTTACGATGCCCCGATTGATCTACGCACGCGGACAGCCGATTTTGCCTTGCGAATTGTCAACCGTTACACAAGTTTGCCGAAGACGACCGAGGCGCAAGTTCTCGGAAAGCAGGTTCTTCGTTCTGGAACGTCCATCGGCGCGCACTATCGCGAAGGCCATCGCGCGAAATCAGATCCCGATATTGTGAACAAATTTGAAACCGCCCTGCAGGAACTGGATGAAACCGATTTCTGGCTTGAATTGCTCGTCAGGGCGAAGATCATTCCCGCGCAAAAGGCCGACCCACTTCGCAAGGAGACAAACGAATTGCTTGCGATTTTCACGACCATTGTAACAAAAATCAAGAAGAGGATGAACAAAAAATAAACGTCGAAGGATGAAAGTCTTAAACCATTCATCCTTCATCCTTCCTCATTCATCCTTTTTCTTCCTCCCTCACAACTTTGGAGAGATACACCATGAGCGAAGAATTACTCGAACTCGAAGAAGAGGAATACACCTCGAACCTGACCGCCCCGGTCTTTTGGCAGATCCTGAGCGTGATTAAACCGCACTGGAAATGGGTGCTGGGATTTTTGGTCACCATCGCGCTGGTCTCCAGCATGGACGCCTACTTCACCTACCTGAACAAGCAGATCGTGGATCAGGGCATCAAACTCGATGACTTCAACCGCGTCATCCAGATTGCATGGATCTATGGCTCGTTCCTGCTGCTGCAGGCGGCGTTCATTTTCATATTCATCTACCTCGCGGGTGTGCTGGGCGAGCGCGTGCAATACGACCTGCGTAAACTGCTATTCAACCACCTGCAGGAACTGTCGCTTTCGTATTACGCCCAAAACGCGGTGGGACGTCTCATCGCGCGCGTGACTTCGGATACGGGCCGCGTTTCAGAACTGGTCACCTGGGGCATCGTGGACAGCGTGTGGGCGATCATGAACATCACCACGTCGCTGACCTTCATGGCCATCATCAACTGGCGGCTGGCGCTGATCGTTTCGGTCATCATCCCGATCATGGTCTTTGTCGCGACGAAGTTCCAAAAATACATTCTGGTGGAGTTCCGCCAGACGCGGCGCACAAACAGCAAAATCACCGGGGCGTACAACGAGAACATTCAGGGCGTGCGCGTGGTCAAAGCGCTGGGACGCGAGGACGCGAACCTTGTGGAGTTTCAAGAACTCACCACGAGAATGTATCGCGCGTCCTATCGAGCCGCGTGGCTATCGGCGCTCTTCCTCCCCACCGTGCAGGTGATTGCGGCCATCGCGCTTGGCGCCATCGTCTGGTATGGCGGCGTGCAGATTCAAGTTGGCCTCATCACCATCGGCGGGATTCAGGCGTTCGTCTCGTATCTCACCTTCATGATGTGGCCGGTGCAGGATCTGGCGCGCGTCTACGCGGAGATGCAGCACAGCATTGCTTCGGCGGAGAGAATCTTCAAATTGGCCGATACCCCGCCCGAGGTCCACGATAGAAGCGATGCCGTTGAGGCAAAGACCCTGCTCGGCGGAATCGAATTCGATCACGTGGATTTCTTCTACGAGGATCGGAAATCCGTATTGAGCGACTTCACGCTGAAAGTGAATCCCGGCGAGATGATCGCTCTGGTCGGACCGACAGGCGGCGGCAAATCAACGATCGTGAATCTACTCTGCCGCTTTTACGAACCGCGCAACGGCCTCATCCGAATCAACGGGCGCGATTACATGGACTACACCCTGGAGTCGATCCACAACAAGATCGGCATCGTATTGCAGACCCCGCACCTGTTCTCCGGGACAGTGCGTGAGAACATCCGCTATGGACGATTGCAGGCAAGCGACGCCGAAGTGGAGGAAGCCGCGAAGATCGCCGGCGCGCACGATTTCATTGTGACGCTCGAAAAGAGTTACGACCAGAACGTAGGCGAAGGCGGCAACCTGCTCTCGGTTGGGCAGAAGCAATTGATCTCGCTCGCGCGCGCCGTGCTTGCCCGGCCCGAGTTGTTCATCATGGACGAGGCGACTTCCTCGGTGGATACGTTGACCGAAGCCTTGATCCAAAAAGGCATGGAGGCGCTGATGAAGGGACGCACGTCGTTCGTCATCGCGCACCGCCTCTCGACCATCCGCCGTGCGAATCGAATTCTGGTGATCGAAAATGGAAAGATCGCCGAGCAAGGCACACACGCCGAACTCCTGCGTATGCGCGGACATTATTACCGCCTGTATACGCAACAATTCCGCCACGAGTTGGAGGTGCAGTATGGCGTGGCCGATGAAGGGCAGACCCCCGAGGTTTTGGAAACCTCGGAGGTCTCGGAGGTAGTGGCGGCGGATTAGGATCAGTGACCAGCCCCCTCTCCCATCTGTGTTCTGGCTCATTGAGAATCGCCGTGATTAAAACCTTTTGGACACGGATTTCACGGACAAGATAGACAAACACGGATTTTTTCAAGGGGAAATCCGTGCAACTCCGTGAAATCCGCGTAATCCGTGTACAGAATCACGGCAACTCTCAGAGAACCTGTGTTCCTGGATCCCCTGCGGATTCCCTACTGTTTCCATACCCATCTTGCGCTGAGTTTGCTCCCTTCGTCGTCCCCGGCGAAGGAATTACCAGGTGAAACACCGCCGAGGACGGCGGCTTGAGCATATTGCGTGTAAAATCAACAAATGCTCATCTATGATTTCGACCTCAAAACGCTCACCGAACTTCTCGCCCGCTGGGGCGAACCCGCCTACCGCGCCAGACAAATCTGGCAGGGGCTGTACCAGCATCTTTACAACTCCCCCGATCAATTCACCAATTTATCCAAGTCCCTCCGCGAGCGGCTTGCCGAAAGCCTGAACTTCTCCCCTATCAAACCGAAACAATATCTCGATTCATCCGACGGTCAAACGCGAAAGACTCTCTTCGAGTTGGGCGATGGAAACGTGATCGAAGCCGTGTTGATGCGCTATGGTGATCCCGCCGACGAACACGCAACGCGCGAAACGCAAGATGCAAAACGCAAAACGCAACACGCAAAACGCCGCACTCTCTGCATTTCCACGCAGGCAGGTTGCGCCATGGGCTGTGTCTTTTGCGCCACCGGCCAGATGGGCTTCAAACGTCACCTCACCAGCGGCGAGATCGTGGCGCAGGTCATGTACTATGCTCAAATGCTCAAGCGCGAGAACCTTTCGGTCACCAACATTGTCTTCATGGGCATGGGCGAACCCTTCCACAATTACGACAACATGATGGCCGCCATTGACCGACTCAACGATGCCGACGGATTCAACTTCGGCGCGCGCCGCATGACCATTTCGACAGTTGGTCTTGTTCCCCAGATCAAGCGCTTCGCCGACGAACACCGGCAGGTCAATCTGGCGATCTCGCTCCATGCCGCAGATGATGACGAACGACTCTCCATCATGCCGGTCAACAAACGATACAGGATTGCGGATGTGCTGGAAGCCTGCAAATACTATGTGGAAAAAACGCATCGCCGCGTGACCTTTGAATGGGCGCTGATCAATGGGGTTAATGACACCCCGGAAGTGGCTCGAAAGTTATCCGCAAGATTGAAAGGGTTGCTGTGTCACGTCAACGCGATTCCCCTCAACCCCACCACAGGCTACAAGGGCGAAGCAACGTCCCGTGAAAGGGCGAACCAGTTCAAAGAATCGCTGGAGCAGGCCGGGGTCCCATGCACGATCCGTATGCGGCGGGGAATTGATATCGCCGCGGGTTGTGGTCAATTGGCTGGGTCTGTTTAGTCCTCTTTGTTTGTAAATGGAAGGATGGAAGATAATTTCTATTTTGGCTACGCGCGGTTTGCGAATCCCGTGAGGGTTTTCAAGCCCGCAATGGACAGCCATCACAATCACACCTCAATTTAAGCCAATCACACGAACTCCCGGGTAAAATTCCGTGCGGCTAACGTGGTGTGAAAAGCCGCAGAGTTCGCAGAGATTTTGAGATTTTCTCACTCAGTGGACTCAGCGTTCTCTGTGGCAAAGATTTTTTCACACTTGCTTCGCCCTCTCTTCATCTTCCAAACTTGCCAGAACCTTTGGATTGAAGTATAAGTCCCCAAACCAAACCTCGGAAAGAGAACTATGAACAAC
>JBBIUO010000070.1:11871-13900 GCA_037440205.1 Chloroflexota bacterium | reverse complement strand
TTTGATCTGATTTTGAACGAGATTTTTAACGCAAAGTCGCAAAGACGCCAAGATTCAGTGTTTTTCCCTTTGCGACTCCGCGTCTTCGCGTTAAAAACTTGTGCAACTTGCACATGGTGGCAACCTGGATTAACTTAAGTGTTTCGCCCTGAGCCCAGTCGAAGGGCGGTTTGGCGCGGAAGTGTCCTTCGACTTCGCTCAGGACGAAGAAATGGGCACAACTTCTCCAGTTGGGGTGGCGCGCCATGTCCAGCCACCTTGCTGGCGTGGCGATGCCTTGGGCGGTTCGATCAATCCGCGCGGGATGACGTGACACTTGATTCCGCGCTGTTCGAGATTTGCAACGACCATTTCAGGCGATTCCTTTCCGCCGAATGTGGAGGAATCCAGCAAAATCACGGTGAGGGCGATTCCGCGTTTGACCAGAGGCAAAAGCGATTTCAACCAGTCTGTTTTGGTGGATGCGGTCACGATGATGAGGCTGTGATTTTTTCCGAGGGAGGATTGAATCCGTTCGAGGGTTGTATTAAGCTCACGGCTGCCCGGCTGAGCCAACGCAAGCGATTGCATGATCTCCCATCGCTGGCCTTCACCTTTTTGCGGGGGAATCCATGCGGGTTCCTTGCTGTTGGCGATGAGGCCGACCGATTTGCGGTTGCGAAGCCCCATGCCCGCCAGCGAAGCGGCGAGCGTGACGCTTTGTTCTTCGATGGAGTCCCAGCCTGAGCCGAGGAGGTTGCGTTCGTCGAGGTCGAGCAAAATCCACCAGTCGCCTTCGGGCGCGCTTTGCATCAAACGCACGAAGGCCTTGTTCATGCGCGCGGTGGTGGGCCAGTGGATCATCCGCACGCTGTCACCGTGGGCATATTCGCGCACGGTGGATGCGTGGATGGTCTGCTCGGGGGCGTTACGCCGCGGGTTGCCGTCGCCGAAGGAGCCAGATGGCGCGATCAAAATGTCGGGGAGAGTCACTACTTGGGGCAGGACCAGGACCGAGGTCCGTTGTGAAGCGTGGATCGTGACATCGAAAATCCCGAACGGGTCGCCCGTCAAAATGTTTGCATCGCCGAGATAAAAAAGTCCGTGTTGATTGCAGGCGGCGCTCACATTCCATTGATCGAAGAATCCCGCGCTGATGCCGGTGGATCGGGTTGCGTTGAATCCCGGCAATGTGGATCGGTCATCGAATTGAATCCATGCCGCGGGCAGTACCGATGTGTTGGATAACGTGATGCGTTCTTCTATTTGACCTCCGACCTGGATCCACCCCAATCGGGTTTCGCGGCGCAGTTGCAGATTCCTGCCAAGCGACCTCGCCCAGAGATAGGCGCTGATCCATGTGCCGCCGAATACGGCGAGGAGAATCGTCCATGTTCGTGAAGGCTGGACGATTTGTAAAATCAAAAAGAATGCAGCCAGAACAATAAAGATGGGCTGGCGTAAGCGGATGCGAGTCATTGGGTGATTATAACTTTGCGCTTCATGCCATGAACCCTTCGCGCGAGGGGTGTGTGAACGTTAAATAATTTTGTTGTGCGATATTTTAAGGAAATTGTCACCAAATTGTCCTCTTGCCGCTGATGAAGGATGGTGCTAAAATGCCGAACACTTTAGCCATATATACGGGGATGCAGTGCCGAGACGCCCATATTTGGCTCTAACATTTGTTCTAGTATTGGAGAGATTTTAATGCGTTGTCCGTATTGCAAACACCATGATTCCAAGGTGCTGGATACCTCCCACGATAGTCACGGGGGAATCCGCCGCCGCCGTGAGTGCTTGAAATGCCGCCAGCGATTCAGCAGTTACGAACGCCCGATTTTAGCCACGCCGCTCATCATCAAACAGGATGGCGGACGCGAGGAGTTCGACCGCGAGAAACTGGCGCGTGGGATTCGCATTTCCTGCGCCAAGCGGCCTGTCTCTGCGGCGGATATTGAACGCATGATCGGGCAGGTGGAGACACAACTGCAAAAAATGGGCAAAGCCGAGGTCTCCTCCCGTGTGGTGGGCGACCTCGTGATGACCA
>JBBIUO010000070.1:0-11839 GCA_037440205.1 Chloroflexota bacterium | reverse complement strand
CTACGCGATTGTTTATCTTGGTCTCGACGATCTCCAATCCATTCGCACAGAAATAGACCATTTGCTCGAAGACTAATTCAGTGGCAACCGCTCCCCGCACAAGGGGGGAGTGTCTTTGCCGCTTTTATATCCATGTCAACCATGTCATTCTGAGGAGCCGTCTTTTGGCGACCGAAGAATCTCCACGCTGAAGTAGAGACCCTTCGCTACGCTCAGGGTGACACGACTAAATTTTATTAGGAGAGTGAACCATGATCGCCAAATCCATCGAACCCAAAATCAAGAACGGTCTCCTGCCAACGCCCGCCATGCCAAAGGGACTTCCCAAGGCCTCCCTCACCGACAACGCCCGCCAGGTGTTGATGAAGCGTTACGTCCGCCGCGGCGACGATGGCAAGCCCGCTGAGAACGTAGAGGAAATGTTCTGGCGGGTTGCCTATCACGTGGCAAAGGTGGAGGAGCAATGGGGCGCGGACGTTCAGGAACGCACCGTTGAGTATTACCACCTGCTTTCCAGCAAAAAGTTTTTCCCGAACTCTCCCACTTTTACCGGTGCGGGAACTCCGCTGGGACAGCTTGCTGCGTGTTTCGTACTCCCCATCACCGACGACATGGGACGCGACAGCGCGGGCATCTTTCAAACCCTGCGCGATGCAGCATTGATCCAGCAAACGGGCGGCGGGAATGGATTTTCGTTTTCGCGGCTGCGCCCGAAAGGCGCGATGGTGCAAACCTCGGCGGGACAGGCCACTGGTCCCGTCGGCTTCCTGCGCGTGTATGACCATGCCTTTGGGGAGATCGCCCAAGGCGGAACCAGGAGGGGCGCCAACATGGCGGTTCTGCGCGTGGATCATCCGGATGTGGAAGATTTCATCACCTGCAAGATCAACGAGAACCAGATCACCAATTTCAACATTTCTGTTGGCATCACCGATGCGTTCATGCAGGCTGTAAAAGAGAACAAGGAATGGGCGCTTCGCTTCCCCGACCTTGCCGAAATGAAACAGCGCGGATTCAGCGGCACACTCGAACAAGCCGAGGCCGCCGGCATCACCATTCACACCTACAAAACCGTCAACGCGCGTGAACTGTTCAACAAGATCGTCAGGCAGGCGCATCACAATGGAGAGCCTGGAGTGTTGTTCCTCGATGCGGCAAATCGCGGAAACCCTGTTCCGCATTTGTATCCGCTGGAGGCGACAAATCCATGCGGAGAGCAATGGCTTGGTCCGTACGAAAACTGCTGTCTCGGCTCTGTCAACCTCAACGAGCATTGCGGCCCCGATGGCACAGTGGATTGGGAAACATTGCGCCAGTCTGTTGTGACGGCGACTCGCTTCCTCGATGATGTGGTGGAGGCAAATGCGTATGTGCCGGCTGTGTCGCAGTTGAAGGAGGCCGCTCATCGCGCGCGCCGCATCGGGCTTGGCATCATGGGTCTCGCGGATTTGATGTATCACGCGGGCGTCCGCTACGGCTCGAAGGAAGGCCAGGAGTTCGGCGCGCAGGTGATGGAATTTGTCCGCTTCCATGCAATGAAGACAAGCATCGAACTCGCGCAGGAGCGCGGCCCCTTCCCCGCCATCGAAGGTTCGATCTACGACATGGATGACATGAAGTGGACCGCGCCCAAATCGCTGGTCAACCATCAGAATCGCTGGGGCAGGCCCGAGGTCAAGTGGGAGGCGATTGTCAGCGGAATCAAACAGCATGGCATTCGCAATGCCGCGCAGACCACGGTCGCGCCTACTGGAACCATCGCCACCGTTGCCGGTTGCGAAGGGTATGGTTGTGAACCTGTCTTCGCGCTCGCCTACATCCGCCACGTCAACGACAATGGCAAAGACCTCACACTCACGTATGCCAGCCCGCGCTTCGATGAGGCGTTGAAGAAACTTGGTCTCGGTGAGGAGAAGCGGCAGGAGATCGTGGAGCAGGTGATGAAGGAAGGCACCTGCCAGCACATCACTGAAATTCCGCAGGCCGTGCGCGATACGTTTGTCGTTTCGTCTGACATCACCGCCGAGGAACATGTGTTGATGCAGGGCGCATTGCAGGCCTTCGTGGATAACTCGCTTTCAAAGACCGTCAACTTTCACGAGAATGCAACGGAGGATGACGTTGCGAAGGCATACATGATGGCGTGGGAACTCGGATGCAAAGGGATCACTGTGTACGTGACCGGCTCACGCGACAAAGTTGTGCTGGAGACGAAAGCGACCGCCGAAAAGAAAGCGCCCGCTTCCTCCGAGCCGACAACTGCTCCTGCTCAACAGGCAGTTCCTCCCATTTGGCATGGGACAAAGAAATCCCGTCCGAAGGCATTGCCCGGCAGGACGTACAACATCGAAACGCCCGTAGGCAAGGCGTTCATCACCATCAATGAAAACGGAGGCAGCCAGCCGTTCGAGGCATTTGTCAACACGGCCAAGGCTGGATCGGAAATCGCCGCGGTCTCCGAAGCGATTGGACGTTTGATCTCCTACATTCTGCGCATGGCTTCGCCCATCGCCCCGGTGGACAGGATGCGCGAAGTGATCGTCCAACTCATCGGCATCGGCGGCGGGCGCTCGCTCGGATTCGGGATCAACCGCGTGAGGTCACTGCCCGATGGAATCGGTCAGGTGCTGGATATGTACCTGCGCGAAAAGGACGGCGGCGCGGTGGAAGAAGTGAAATCGAACGGCAACGGCCACCACGAAGATGAAGCGTCCTACGCGCCGACCATCAAGATCGGCGATATTTGTCCTGAATGCGGCGAAGCGGCTGTAGTCAATGAGGAGGGTTGCAGGAAGTGCTATGCGTGCGGGTTTAGTGAGTGTTAGGATGAAAGATAAAGGAAGAAGGATGAAAGATAAAGGATGAAGGATGAAAGATAAAGGATGAAGGATGAAAGATAAAGGATGAAGGATGAAACGGGCGAGTCATCTCGCCCGTTTGTCATATTGCAATATGTCCACAAATGCGGACACATTAGGAGAAGAAATGGTAACTGTTGGAGTTCGAGAATTGAAGCAACGAGCCAGTGAGTTAATTCGCATGGTGCGAGAGACCGGCAGTGAAGTGCAGGTCACCTACCACGGCGAGGTGGTGGCATTGTTGATTCCTGTCTGTGCGGTGAAGAAGGATACCAAAGAGGCTTGGGCAAAGCTCGATAATCTTGCCGCCGAAATTGGGGCGCGCTGGCCCAATGGCGTTTCCGCTGTGGGTGCAGTGTCCAAGGCGCGACGTTGATGTTTATCGTTATTGATGCCGGTATTTGGGAGGCGCGTCTGGTTCCAGAAGATGTATTTCACGAATCAGTCAAGGCATGAATGTCCGCTCATCTTGATGAGGGCGATCAATTCCTTTCGCCCTCGCTTCTTTTGGCTGAAATTGGCGGCGCGATCAGCCGGCGTACAACGCCGTCACTTGATTTAAAAGCAGTGGAACTCGTGCAAAATCTGCCTGGGTTGCAGTTGGTGGAAATGGAAGATGCATTGTTGCGTGACGCGGCTCAACTTGCGGCTGAACTTGGATTGCGCGGGGCAGATTCGACTTATGTTGCGGTGGCGACGCGGCTTGACCTTCCTTTGCTCACATTGGACGCCGACCAGAGGGAAAGAGCAAAGAAGCAAATCGCAATTCTGGAAATTTCAGCGCAAAATTCCGTTTGAGAAGATGACAAGTCACCCTGATCTGCCCGGGCGGGGGATGATGATTATGCGTGAACAGGGGTCTCGATCTCCATTCTGTCTTTGAGGTTGACGAGCAGGTTCTCGGCTTCGTGTTCGTTCTGTTTGACGATCACGGCTTCGGCGAGTTTTCCAATCAAGGGGATGGGAACCTTGTACTCGATTTCCACGGAAAGATGGGTGTTTTCGCCTTCAACGCCATAGTCCCATACGAACCTGCTTTCGATGCCTTTTGTGCTTTGGGTGATGATCCGTTTGTCCTGGACGAATTCCGTTGTTTCCGACGCTCCGTTAAAGTGCATGCCTGCCATCTTGTACACCCAATCAAAGTTATAGCCGCCGATGGAGTTCTGGACTGCATTCTTTACCTCCACCATGCTCGGCCAGATCTGCGGAAGATTGTGCGGATCGGACATGAACGCAAACACCTTCTCAACAGGGGCGTGGATCAGGATTTCCTTTTGAATTTTTGCCATGAGTTTTCACCTCCTTTCGTTCTGTAAAGTGAAAAACTCCCGCATACGCGGCAAGACAATCCCCCGCCCTGGCAATTAACATTGTATATCAGGAAAACCTGGGATTCAATCGTCAAACCGGGGCGACTGCGATTCTCCCCCTACGCCTTCCGAATCTCCTCGATGACCTTTTGCATCTGATCGTAATGCGAACCCTTCCAGTAAATTTGTCCGCACGCAGGGCAGATGTGAAATTCATCGAAGTATTGCCTTGTCAACGGTTCGAGGCGGTCGAGGATCGCCTCCTTTTCAACGGGCTCCAAAATATGATTGCAATGCAAACAGCGGTGAAATGGGTGAATTTTATTCGTCAGGTCAAAGCGTTGAATGATTTCGGTCAACTGCTCCAGCGGGTCGAGCGAGCGCAGGCAATAGCCGTGCTCGACAAGTTTTCGCATCAACAGGCGGCGGTCGCGCGTCAGCAGGATGCGTCCCTCCGCGTGGGCGATGTCTGCCATGTCGGGGTCGTCGAAGTCGTTTTCGTAGAGGCAGTCAAAACCCAACATGCGTAAATGCCCGGTGAGGCGCCCCAGATGACAGTCAAGTATGAAGCGAGGCTCTTCGGGGAATCCGTTTTCGATAGGATGAAATTCCACTCGATCCCCATCCTGCGTGATTCGATCCAACGCTTCATCCCGACCGTTGACCTGAATCCGTCCGATCTCAGGGTGCGGCACCCCAAGCGACTCAGCCAAATGTTTGATGGATTGTTGTCCCTGAAATTGAATCGCAATTGGATGCTCCCGCTGTGCACGGGTCAAAAAGTCCCCCAGCCTGCCGTGAAATAAAAAATGGGCCGTGTTCATCCCATCATTATATTCCTGTTAAATAAATAACACCCCGCTTATGCCGTGTATTGCCAGGTTTTGAACCTGCTATTGCAGGTGGGTCCCGACCCGGAAACGCCGCCTTGGCTCAGGCCTATCGCGTTATTTCTGTTGAGATAAGGACCCGTTTTAAAGGTGTTGGCTCAAAACATGAAAGCAATATCACGTACACAGCAGGGCTGTGGTTCTTATACCATAATCGCCGGTACAAGGGTAGATAATCATTAACTACGGAATTGTAAATTCCGCAAAACCCGAATTGATTTAAATTGAAATGTGTGCTACCCTTTATCAGTTGTATCCATCATCCATCGGCAACGGAGGAAAATATGGCAACTGTTCCAGGCATTGACGTTTCCTATTGGGACGCAGGCATAGACTGGCCCAAGGTGCGCGCCACCGGGCAGCGATTTATGTTTGCGAAAGCCACCGAGGGTATCACCTACAAAGACCCCACGTTCGACGATAATTGGTTTGGCGCAAAATCAGCGGGGCTTCTGCGCGGCGCGTATCACTTCTTCCGTAGTAATGTAGATGCAAGAAAGCAGGCGGATTATTATATTGATTACGTCCGCTCGGTGAAGGATGACGGCGAACTCCCGCCGGTGCTCGACCTCGAAACCAACGACGGCATGACGAAGGAAAAGATCGTCCCTGCTGTAAAGACCTGGCTCGATAGAGTCGAATCCGCATTCGGCAAAAAGCCCATCATCTATTCCGGCCAATACTTCTTGCAGGATTATCTTGTGGTGGCGGGCGGCGGCCCTCCCACCTGGGCAAAAGATTATCCGCTCTGGCTGGCGCAATATCCCAACCAATACCAGGAAGGCATGAAGCCCTACCTCCCGCGCGGCTGGTTCAACTGGGCCTTCTGGCAATACAGCGACAAAGGCGTGGTCAACGGCATCAACGCCAAAGTGGATATGAACATCTTCAATGGCACGCTCGAGGAACTGTATAAATTCGCCGGCGCAAAAATCCCCGACCAGACCCCGAAGACACACACCGTCAAAAAAGGCGATAGTTTCGAATCCATTGCGAATGACTACGGCGTCACGGTCCGCGAATTGGTGACAGCCAACCCGCAACTGCTCGCCGCTGGATCGAAATTGACCATCCCCGTGGCAATTGCCATCCCCCAGGAAAGCGATACATCCTCAACCGAGGGCGAGTCGGGCGGTTCTGACACATCCTCCACCCCGCAACGGACTTACACCGTCAAAGCAGGCGATACCCTCTCTGCCATCGCCGTGAAGTTCAGCACCACTGTCGCGGCAATTGCTTCTGCCAATAATATTGCAAATATAAACAACATCAAGGTGGGACAGGTGCTGGTGATACCGTAAGGTAAGACAAGTAAGGTATACAGGTAAAACAGGTACACAAGTAGACAGGTACACGATAAAAAGACTCCGGAGAAAAGCCCGGAGTCTTTTTATCGTGTTCATTTTACCTATCCGCCTTTACCTGACGATGCAACTTCCTGATCGTCACAAAATTCGGTCGGAAGTCGTACAATAAGGACGGCATATTCAACCCACTATCGGAGTGCCCGATGGATGAGCGTGTTCAGTCGAGATTTTTCCTTTCCTCAGCAGGCTTTGAACCCGCCTATATGAGTTTGCATCGCACAGGCGAGCTTAAGCGGAGGGCAGATGAGGCAATCGAAAGCCTCACGTCCTGTCATGTGTGTCCGCGCAATTGTGGCGTGAATCGACTGGCAAATGAAACCGCGGTTTGCAAAACGGGTCGTTATCCACATGTCAGTAGTTACTTCCCGCATTTTGGCGAGGAAGATTGCCTTCGTGGCTGGCGCGGAAGCGGCACGATCTTTTTCTCGTGGTGCAACCTCCGATGCCAGTTCTGCCAAAACTACGATATCAGTCAAAGTGGTTATGGCGAAGAAACGTCTCCCGAACGATTGGCGGAGATGATGCTGGAACTCCAGTCCGCAGGCTGTCATAACATCAATTTTGTCACGCCGGAACATGTCGTACCGCAGATACTCGAAGCGCTTGTCCTTGCAGTTGACGGGGGATTGCGACTCCCCATTGTCTACAATACCTCGTCCTATGACTCGATGGAGAGCCTGCATCAGATGGACGGCGTTGTGGATATCTACATGCCCGATTTTAAAATCTGGGACTCACGGATGGCGCTCAGATACCTCCTCGCAAAGGATTATCCCGAATCTGCACGCCGCGCGATCAAAGAGATGCACCGGCAGGTGGGCGAATTGAAGATGGATGAGCATGGTCTTGCCAGGCGCGGCGTGCTTGTGCGGCATCTTGTCATGCCGGGCGCTGTCGCTGGAACGGGTAACATCATGAAATTTCTGGCGCGTGAAGTCTCGCCGCACACGTACGTGAATGTCATGGCGCAATACCGCCCTGCCTGCAAAGTATCGGATGGAAGGTTCCCGGAAATCAACCGCCCCATCACACAGCAGGAATATGCCAATGCCGTTTCCGCCGCGCAGAAAGCGGGGTTGTATCGCTTTGACGAACGGCGTGAGATTTGGATACGATCCTGACGAGCGCCGAGGCAAATGTAAACACGTACACAGGTAAAAAAAGTACACACGTAAACAAGTATCTGACCTGTTTACGTGTGTACCTATCTACTTGTGTATTTATTCCTACGGATATACCCTCTTGATCGTTCTTGGGAATGCAATCGCCTCGCGGATGTGTTCGATGCCGCACATCCATGCGGTGACTCGCTCCGTTCCCATGCCAAATCCGGAGTGGGGGACGGAACCGTATTTCCGCAGGTCGAGATACCATTTGAATGCTTCTTCGGGCAATCCTTCCTTGTGGATTCTCGCCAGCAGATTTTCGTGACTGCTCATGCGCTCTGAGCCGCCGCAGATTTCGCCATAGCCTTCAGGTGCGAGCAAATCCACCGACTTGCAGACCTCGGGCCGTCCCGGCCATGGCTCCATGTAAAAAGCCTTGACCGCACTCGGATAACCGTAAACGAAAACTGGTTTATCGAACTGCTGTGTGATGGCGGTCTCGTGCGGCGCGCCGAAATCAATACCCCAATCGAATTTGAGCAATTCCTTCTTTTCGGGATCGGTTTCTTTTTCGTACAACTCCTGCAGCATCTTCGCCGCATCGTCGTAGGAAATGCGCGGGAAAGGCGCTTTGATATTTTCCAGTTTGGAAATATCACGCCCGAGGAATCTCAACTCAGGGGTACGGTCACGCAAGACGCGCTGGACGATGTGGGTGAGCATCTGCTCTTCGATTTCCATGAGACCATCCAAATCGCAGAAGGCGATCTCGGGCTCGAGCATCCAGAACTCGGTCAGGTGGCGGCGCGTCTTTGATTTCTCCGCGCGGAAGGTGGGGCCGAAGCAATACACTTTTCCAAACGAGAAAATATTCGCTTCGTTATAGAGTTGACCTGTTTGCGCTAGATAGGCTTTGCCTTCGTCGAAGTATTCGGTTTCGAAAAGGGTGGTTGTGCCTTCCGCGGCGGCAGGCGTAAGGATGGGCGTATCCATCGCGATGAAGCCGTTGTTATCGAGCCATTCGCGTGTGGCCGCCATGACCGTGGAACGCACACGCAAAATTGCCCATTGACTTTGCATCCGAATCCACAAGTGACGGTTGTCGAGCGCGAAATCGACGCCATGATCTTTGAGCGACATCGGATAATCCAATGCCGCTTCCTGCACGACCTGGATCTGCTTCACCCCAAGTTCATATCCGCCGGGGATGCCGGGCGCCCGCTTATCTTCGCGGACGGGTCCCGTAATGATGACAGACGATTCCTGCGGCAGGCGCATGACCCTGTCGAAGACCTCGGGTTCGAGGTCGCCTTTGAAGGCGACGCACTGGACAAAGCCCGATCCATCGCGGACGAGCAAAAAGCACAACTTGCCCTTGTCTGTGCGGTTGTAAACCCAGCCTTTGACGGTCACTTCCTGACCGACGTAGTTTGAAATTTTTGAAACGCTGATGTGTTCAGCCATGAGAATTCCTTTACGAAGATTTTTTCCTATTATATTTGAAACTTCGCAGATTGCGTTACTTCTTCCAGCCTCTTCGCAACATCCGGGGCGGCTATGCCCTTTGTGGCTCGCGCAACCTGTCTCACGAACCATTTCCGCTTGTCATGCTGAGTTTAGCGAAGCATCTCTACAATTGTCTCAGAGACCTTTCGCTGCCGCTCAGGGTGACATGAACCGAGCGTTACTTCTTCCGCTCTTCCAGGCCTTTCACCATCAATTCCTTCGCCACATTCGGGTCGGCTTTGCTTTTTGTGGCTCGCGCCACCTGACCCATGAACCACTGGAACAAGGTCTCTTTGCCCGCGTTGTACTCGTCCACTTCTTTAGGGTTGTCGTTCAAAATTTTTGTCACGATCTCTTGAATGGCGCTCACGTCCGTCATCTGCAAGAGATTTTTTTCTTTCACGATTTGCGCGGGGTCGCCGCCGTTTTTGAACAACTCGGTCAGCACGGTTTTGCCTGCGCTCGCGCCGATGGTTTTATCGGTCACCATGTCAATTAATTTTGCAAGCGTTTCGGGTGCGAGAGTCACATCGTCAATGCTCAAGCCTGAGTCGTTCAAGTAGCGCATGAACTCGCCCGCAATCCACGAGTGGATGATCTTGGCGGGGCTTTTTGATTTCGCAACCACGCTCTCGAAGTAGTCCGCGAGAGTCCGCTCGGAGGTGAGAAAACGCGCCTCGGACGGAGTCAAACCAAAGTCCGAAATGAAGCGGGCGGTTTTTGCTTCAGGCAGTTCGGGCAGTCCACTCCGAATCGACTCGATCCACGCATCCGATAATTGAAGCGGAGGCAGATCGGGCTCGGGGAAGTAGCGATAATCGTGCGCCTCTTCTTTCGACCGTTGGCTGGTCGTCACGCCCCGAACATCATCCCAGCCGAGAGTTTCTTGAATGACCGTGCCGCCTGCTTCGTAAATTTTTATCTGGCGTTCGATCTCATATTGCGAAGCGCGGACGAGCGCGCGGAAACTGTTGAGATTCTTGATCTCGGTGCGCGTGCGGAACTCATCGCTGCCGACGGGGCGCACAGAAATGTTCGCCTCAAAACGCAGCACGCCTTTTTCCATGTCGCCCGAGTTGACGCCGAGGTAACGCAAAATGGCGCGGACTTTCGTGGCATAATCGAGCGCGGCGGCGATGGTGCGAATATCAGGCTCGGAGACGATTTCAAGGAGCGGCACGCCTGCGCGATTAAAGTCAACCAGCGCATAATTTTTTTCGTGTGCGAGTTTGGCAGTATCTTCTTCGATGTGAACCCGCCTCACTCTCACCTTGAGTTGATTCTCGCCACCATCATTGACTTCAAGCCAACCTTTTTCTGCAATCGGCAATTCGTATTGCGAGATCTGATAGCCCTTGGGTAGGTCGGGGTAGTAATAATTTTTGCGCGCAAAGGTGTTGTGCTTGTTGATGGAGCAGTTCAACGCAAGACCGACCAACGCGGCAAGTTCTGTCGCTTTTTTGTTGACGACAGGCATCGCCCCAGGCAGACCTGTGCATGTTGGGCAGATGTTTGTGTTCGGCTCGGGCGCGGAGCCATAATCCGCAGAGCAACTGCAGAACATTTTGGAGTTGGTGAGTAACTCGCCGTGAATTTCAAGTCCGATGACGGGTTCGTAGGTTAGTTTCATAGTGGATAGTCTCGTAGTTGGTAAGTGGAAAGTGGAAAGTGAGCAGTTATCAGTCGGTGGTATGATGGTTTTGTTTGAGGGGTGACTTTCAAAATGAACGCAATTGCCTTTCGCCATTTTTACAACTATCACTTCGCTGAAAACCGCAAAGTGTGGGAGCATGTCGCTGCGTTGACCTTCGAGCAGTTCACCCAAAAGGTGGATTACTCACGCGGGTCGGTTCGGGAGCAACTCGTCCACCTCATTGATGCGGAGGATTTGTGGATCAGCGAGTTGCGCGGCGTTCAGCCGTCCGAGCCGTTGCCCGAGACGACTGCTGCCGATGATCGCGACGCCATCCGCGCGCTGTGGGAGGCGGTGGAGCAGAATACACGCGCATATCTGGCAGGCTTGCAAGATGGCCAGTTGTTTTCCAAGCCGATCACTGATCCCGAAGAGGACAAGGACTTGATCGTCTGGCAGGTGCTTCTTCATGTTGCCAATCATGCCACCGATCATCGCGCGCAACTTCTGCGGGTATTGCATGACATTGGCGTGGACACGAAATATCAGGATTACATTTTTTACGTGTATGATAATCCAGTATAGCCAACTCTTTTCATTAGCGGGAACTTAGATTCCTGTAACAACGATGCCAGTAATTGCCGCGGCAATTCCAAGTCCTTGAGGTTTGGTGATTTTGTCTTTTAGAAAAAGAACGGCCAATAAAATGGTGACGATTGATAGGGCGGAGGCGATGGGTGTGATCAAGATTGCGTCTCCGATGGTCAATCCGTAATTGACAACTGCAACCGCGCCCGCTTCGACAATTCCCATTAATAGAATGGCATATTTTGTTTTCGGCGCGCTATTTCTCAAGCCCAGTTCTCGTTTCGTAATGGTTGAGAAAAGGAATAGAAAAACGATGATGCCAAGTTTTACGAGCAGGGTCGTGTACAGCCATCCGATCTCTTCGGAGACAGTTTCACTGATGTTCCAAAAGATGCCGAAGAAGAATGCGCCTGCAACCGCTTCCCTGACGCCCGCTGAGAGTTGAAATCTTTGGCTTTTGATCTCGCTCCAGTTGATGGATGCCAGCAGGACGCCAGAAATAATCATCAGGACGCCTGCTGTTTGTGTGGGAGAGAGCCGCTGTCCCATGAAAATGAAAGCGAAGATCATCGTGAATA
>JBBIUO010000069.1:0-13958 GCA_037440205.1 Chloroflexota bacterium | reverse complement strand
GGCTTGCATGTCGGCGTCGTTGTTGGCGATGCCGCCACTGCCGATCGTCAGCGCGCTGCCGTCGAGGGTAAAGGCCCCGGCCGTGTTGTCAAACGTCAGCGAGTCAATGCTCCAGGCCGCATCCACATTGGGCGCATCACCCTTCCGTGTTTGGCAGGTCGTTGACTTCCCCATCATCTCCCGCGCCACGCTCAGCGCGGCAACGTTTGCATTCACCGTTTCGCTCGGCGAATTCGGCGCAACGCTTCTGCTCACCCGTCCCGAATATCCAACCATCCCCATCGCCATTCAACGTTTCCTCTCACAGCCCGGCGGACTCAACTTCGGTCAGGCCATGGCGATGGCAACCCTGCTCATGGCACTCACCACGCTTTCGATTTTACTCATCGAAAAACTGCGCCTTTCCAACTCTGGAGAATTCTAATGCTCGAACTTCGCGGCCTCTTCAAAACCTACGAAAGCAAACCCCTCCTGCGCGGCATTTCATTTTCCGTTTCGCAGGGTGAAACCGTCTGCCTGCTTGGCGCGTCGGGCAGTGGCAAGTCCACGCTTTTGCGGATGGTTGCTGGATTGGAATTTCCTGAACGAGGGCAGATTCTACTTAATGGCATGGACCTCGCCCAGACTCCGCCTCATCTCCGCGACTTTGGGCTGGTCTTTCAGGACTATGGGCTTTTTCCTCACCTGAACATTTTCGACAACGTGGCGTTTGGGCTGAAGATGAGGCGACAGCGTAGGGGACGTTCTCTAACGTCCCCGAATGCGCAAGAGAGCGCATTCTACGCAGGAGAAATTCAACATCGTGTGCGTGAAATGCTGGAGTTGGTCAATTTGACAGGTTTTGAAAAGCGCAAAGTGACCGATCTCTCCGGCGGCGAACAGCAACGCGTGGCGTTGGCCCGCGCCCTTGCGCCGAGTCCGCGCCTGCTGATGTTCGATGAACCCCTCGGCGCATTGGATAAATCTTTGAAGGATGAATTGCTAGATCAACTGCGGATGATTTTGCATCAGACGAAAATCCCCGCCATTTATGTCACTCACGATCAGGATGAAGCCTTCACCATCGCCGATAGGATTTTGTTGTTGCACGACGGCGAGATCATCCGCGATGGCGCGCCCGAGGATGTGTGGGCAAACCCAAACTCCGTCCACGCGGCGAGGATGCTGGGGGTGGGAAATATTGTCGAAGGCAAAATCAAGGATGAAGGCAAAAGGATGAAGGATGAATATAAAGAATGGAAAGTAGAAAGTGAAATTGGCATGTTCGATGTGACATGTAAACACAAACATTCCATGGGTGAAAAAATCCCGTTGCTACTGCACCAGTCCCCCTCTCCCACTGGGAGAGGGGCTAGGGGTGAGGGCGAGATTCAAATCAAAGTGGAGGATGTGCTTTTTAAACGGGACCAGTTCGAGGTCAAGGCAGGAGGCGGGGTTTTCATCCACATGAAAGAAGCGCCGCAGATCGGTCAAATCATCCGCGTGAGGGTTCGGGTACAATGTCTCGCGTGAAGGTCTTGAAGAAAAATCTTGCAGGCGAGGTGACGTGGGAATATGAGGGCGCGGTGTTGCATCGCGAGGAAAATGCGGTGACGCTCGAAGCCCTGTTCAACCGCGACGATACGCCGTTCATGGATATTGTATTGAAACGCAACGATCGTTTTGTGGAGACGTTTTATTCCGACCGCTGGTACAACATTTTTGAAATCCACGACCGCGACGATGGGAAGTTCAAAGGCTTTTACTGCAACATCGGCAGGCCCGCCGTCATCGAGAATGGCGTTGTTTCGTACGTTGACCTTGCCCTGGATTTGTGGGTTTCGGCGGATGGAACGCAAACCGTTTTAGACGAAGACGAATTGAAGGAATTGAACCTCGATGAAGAGTTGACGCGGAGGGTGTACGAAGGGTTGAGAGAGTTGCGGGATGCACTTAAAACAAAAAATCCTCCAAATTGACTCGGAGGATTTTTTGTTTTGACCTAGCGCCTCAACAGGTTAAAGTTATAGGGCAAATTGCCAATTTGCCGAACGCAATTTAGCAAATTGCGCTACAAGTTCATCTGGTTACAGTACTAGGCGAAGTTTGCGACGAAGTTCGCGGCGTTGCCGAGCAGGGCATCGCCGTTGTTCCACAGCCACCACCCGCCAATTGCCCCGACGCAACAACAGCAAAGCAAAACAACAACAACTACAGCAATGATTACGCCCTGATTGCTTTTCTTGGGAGCTTCAGGGCTGACAGGCATTTCGTTCATAATTTCTTCTCCTTTTGAATGTTGGCCGCGCCTGTTCGAATTGGCGCGTGATGAATAATTTTTACAATTATATCAGGCAGTTTGCGCCTTGTCTGTGCGACGCCACCACCACCAAAGTACTAGCGCCAGCAGAACGACAAGGAGGGTGCCCATGACGATGGGAATGAGGACCGCGAGAATGGAGGCAATGGTTGCGATGATGTCCTCCGCGATGGAAACAGGAACGTTCCCCATGCCGCCTGTAGTGGCCGTGACAGCAGGACGCACCGCCACCGCCTTGACTGCGTGGACGCTCCCCGCCAGGAGCAGGCCGCACGCCAGCGCCAGCACGGGATGAATATCGGTGACGACTTTTGCGCTTGCGGCAAAAGCAATTGCCCCCGCAACCGGCCGCACAACGGTTTGAATGACATCGTTGATGTGGTTGACGGCGGGGACTTTATCCGCGACCATTTCGATGATGACCAGAACGCCGAGCAGGATCAATATCCAGGGATTGGCAAGCAGGTCCCAGGGTTGGGCAAGTTTGAGTGTATCGGGCGAGTAATGGGCAATGACTCCCACCACCAGCAGGGGGATGTAGGCATTCAACCCCGCGCTGGCGGAAAGACCAAAGGCGGAAAAGATGCCGAGTAACATTTCCATTTTTATCTCCTTTTCTCGGTACTTCACGAAAAGTTGCTCGTAGCAGCGACTTTCCTGACACCGTCCGTCAGGACAGGTGCAGTCGCTTTTTGCCCGAACGACTTACGCGAAGCGGCTACTACGCTTTCGTGATCTACTGATTCTTCACAGACCTGACATGTCTCATGGAATTTCCATTCGTCTTTGGCTTTTGCACAGGAAAGACTGCTGATCGTCAAGGATTCCCGGAGACATGTCAGGTCTTTTACAGTCATCCTGAAAGACCGGGAAAACCGCTCCACGTGCCTGTGAATTGCAAACGGACAAGGTCGATGCTGAGGATCATCAGCAGGGCAAGGGTCAGCCCGGAAAGGACCGGGAGCCAGAGTTGATGGAGGCGTTCAAAGGAATTATCCTGCCGCATGATCATGATCCACAAAATGGAGAAGACGATCACCAGCAGGGACAGCGTTCCCAGTGCACTGAGATATGCGATTGGATAAAGAACGACGGGGCTGTCGGTAAGGATCAGCAGGTTGATGACAAGAATCAGACCGAGGAGAATCCCGAACGATTTCCATTCGAGCGCGGGACGATCATCAAGTTCGCGCCACAGGGTCTGGTTGACGATTGGAAAAAGCACGGCCGCGAGCGCAATTCCCGTGCCGCTTCCGGTGAAGAGGCGCAGGGTGTTGTTGGGAATGTAAAGGTTGGGGATGTTATTGAGCGCGTCGCGCGAGGTTTGTTTCAGCAGGTAAAGGTAGGAGTTGCTCCCATCCACGCCAAAGGCGATGAAGAAAAGGGCAAGGAGGGCGATGATCCCGCGCGAGGGAAGTTTACTGCGCCTGCGGCTCACGAATCCCTGAAAGAGGAGCGCAACACCCGCCGCGTAGAATTCGCCTGTGCAACGCGCGCAAAGCGGGAGTTGGCGATCTCCGATTTGAAAGGAACGCGCGTCGATGCGGTGGCAGACCGCGTAACCGATGGCATCCAGTTTGCCGAGCGCGCCTTCGGGGGAAATAGCCATCCATGCGGCAAAGGCAAAGACTGCGGCAAGCGGCACAAACCAGCGCATGATCGTTTGAAAGCGTGATGTTTGATTCGTGTTCATCGTTTTCACTCAGTAGATCACAAAAACCTCGCGTACTGTCTGGCGCAAATTAGGCGTTAGAGAACGCCAATTACGCGCTCTCGGGAAGTACCAACATTATATGGGGAACAAGATGGGATGGCAAGAAAACGGGCATTTCCAATGCAAAACAAAAGGTTGAGGGGGATGCCTCAACCTTCGACTTTTACGCCTGCCAGCCTTGAAATTTACTTCTCGAACACAAATTGACCGTTCTTGTAGAACAACTGGCCGTCCACGAGAATCTCCGAATCGGTGCGCATGTCGCAGATCATGTCCCAGTGAATCGCGCTCTTGTTCTTTGAACCAGTTTCCGGGTAGCCGTTTCCGAGCGCCATGTGGAAGGAGCCGCCGATCTTTTCATCGAAAAGGATGTTGCCTGTGAACTGTTGGATATCGAAGTTCGTGCCGATGGCAAACTCGCCCAAAAAGCGAGAACCCGCATCAATATCCAGCGTCTTGAGGAGGAAGTCTTGATTCTTGTCCGCCTTTGCCGTGGAGACGCGCCCGTTCGAGAAGGTCAACTCAGTGCCTTCCACGCTTGTGCCGCCGTAATTGGCGGGATAGGTGAACTTCACCCAGCCGTTCACCGATTCCTCGACGGGGCCGGTGTAAATCTCGCCGTCCGGCATGTTGAATGTGCCGAATGAATTCAGGAACGTGCGGCCTTTGACCGAAAGAGTCAAATCCACGTTCGGGCCGCGCAGGATTACCTGGTTCCTGCCCTTCATGTAATCCACTGCCGATTGTTGTTTTCCTTCCACACTCTTCCAAAATGCAATGGGATCGTCTTCGTTGGCATGGACAGCGCCGAATACGAAATCCTCGTATTCCTTCAGGCTCATGCTGGCATCCTGGGCGTAACCATCGGTCGGGTACAGGGTCGTCACCCATTTGAAGGACCCATCCGCCCCGCGGCGGAACTGTGCATCGGTGATCGCGGCGATGGCCCTGTTGCGCCGCTGGAGTTTTGCAGAATCGATATTTGTTGTGCCTTTTGTGTTCGTCGCCGAGTGAATGCGGATGCGGCTCTCGAATTGTTCGTAAGCAAGTTTATAAAAGGCCGGCACAAAATCAAGTTGTGAGTCTTTTGCGTAGGTGAGATGCAACTCATCCTGACTGAAGGGCATGGTGCCTGGAATGGACATCAACAAATGCGGGTGCCCGCCCTTTTCCAATATCTGAATATACAACTCGCGCAAGAGAGGTTCCGCCGCGGTCGTGCCTTCAAGCAGGACACGGTCGCCGGGAACCACACGGGCGGAATGTTCCACCAAGACCTTTGCAAATTTTGAAACACGGGGATCGGCCACTGAACTTCTCCTGAAATGGAATGGCAAAATTATATCACCACCGCCCATTCGTCCGGTCATTCAAAAAATGTAACTTTTGTCACGTGAAAATCCCGTAAAAATGGATATGATTGGTATTAATTAGTTTACCCGCAAGGAGTAACGCATGAACGTCTTATCCACGAAACCGACAACGGCCTGGGCAGAGGTGGATGAACAGGGCCGCCTCATTCTTCCGCCCGAAGTTGCCCAGCAATATGGGCTGAATCCCGGCTCGAAGGTTCGTCTCGATGAAGGCCACAACTTTGTCCGTATGCACCGCCCGGTGACTCACCTCACCAAAATCTACATCGAGCCGACCGTCGCCTGCAATCTCGATTGCATCACCTGCTTCCGCAATGCGTGGGACCAGCCCATCGGGCGCATGACCGAGGAAACTTTCGAGAGCATCCTCAACGGCTTGAAGAAAATGGATCCGATTCCCAGCGTCTATTTCGGCGGGATCGGCGAGCCGCTTTTCCACGTCAAAACCATCGAATGGATTCGCCGCATCAAGCAGGAATTGGGCGTGAAGGTGGAACTCATCACCAACGGCACCATCCTCACCGAGAAGAAATCCCGCGAACTCATCGACGCCGGGCTCGACACACTATGGGTTTCGCTGGATGGCGCCACCCCCGAAGGCTTCGCCGATGTGCGTCTCGGCGCGGAACTTCCAACGATCCTCGAAAACCTGCGCCGACTCTTCAAAATGCGCAAAGGCGGGCATTTTCCCCAGCCTGAGATCGGCGTGGCGTTCGTCGCCATGAAACGCAACATCAACGACCTGCCGAAGATCATCAAACTGGGGCATACCTTTGGCGCTAAATATTATTCCGTGAGCAACGTCCAGCCCGCCACACCAGAGATGCAGGCAGACCGTCTGTACACGCGCACCATGAGCAATATCGCCTACCTGCCCTCGCCCATGCTCCCCAAACTCAGCCTGCCTAAAATAGACTTCAATGAAGAAACCCAAGCCGCGCTCATCGAAACCTTCAACAGCGGGTGCAACGTCAGTTTTGCAGGCAACAACTGGGGCGGCGCCAACGACGTGTGCAACTTCGTCGAAAGCGGAACCATGTCCATTGCATGGACGGGGGATGTCAGTCCCTGCTGGCCGTTGATGCACACGCATGTCAGTTATTTGCATGGCAAGCCGCGCCTCTCGAAAAAGCATGTCATCGGCAACGTGCGTGAAAATTCATTGGAAGAAATCTGGTTCAGCCCGGAATATCTTGCCTACCGCGAACGCCTTCACAACTTTGTGTTTGCTCCCTGCACCTTCTGCGGCGGCTGCGACCTCTCTGAAGCAAACGAAGAGGATTGCCTCGGCAACTGTCTGTGGGGGATGCTTGTGGGCGCAGGGAATCGTGCAGTGCCCGTAAGTTGCTTTTGAAAAAGGGGAGATTTTTGTTATACTGAATCTATGCAACTACGCTTTTACGCCAACATGCGTACCATCCTTGGCATCCCGTCGCTGAATGTGGATGATGCGCGTGTTGATACGTTTCGCAAACTCGTTGTCTACCTCGTCGAACGATTTCCCGAAGCCAGATTTCACCTGTTGGATTCGAATAACGATTTGCGCCCGGATGTCCCCGTCTACGTGGATGGAAGAAACCCGCGTCTGACTCCGCTGGGAATTGATTCGCCCCTCGATGCTGATTCCATCGTCAGCTTTTTCTCTCCCATCTCCAGCGGACGGATGAACGTGGAAGTTCTACGCGAGCCGAATTTTAGCGCCCCTGCTCAAGGCGGCGTCCCCGCCGCCGAGGACGGCGGCGAGAGCAGGAACGAGAGCAGGAAGGAGTAAACATTATGAAAGTTAACTTTTTTGCAACCCTGCGCGATATTGCCGGCGGCAAGTCTGTCGAATTCGACGTGGACCACGGCGTCACGGCAAAGGAATTGCTGGATAAGATCATCGAACGATTCCCGGTCATGAAAAAGGAATTGATCCATCCCGACGGTCACATGTACGGCCACGTCCACTTCTTTATCAATGGGCGCGATGTGCAGTTCATGGACGATGAATTCCAAACCAGGATCATGCCCGGGGATGTGGTGAACGTCTTCCCGGCAGTGGGGGGAGGATAGTACCGCAAGATTCATCTTGCGCCTGGGGGCGGGCAAAATAAATTTTGCCGTACTGGAAAACGAACAGGGCGACTCATGTCGCCCTGCGTTTGTATCGGGGAGATTCTGATTCAGGAAGCAGAATCAACTGTCGGTTAAGGGTGAAGCGGGTTAGATGATCTCCAATTCCTTCAACTTGGATTCAGGCGCCACGCCGTTCACCCATCCGCGCTTTTCGTAGTATTCCTTGAGCATGTCATCCAGCTCGCAGACCTGTCCCTTACTGCCGCCATAGTTGGAGGGTTCGTCGGTGAAGCGTTTGGGCAGGGTGTCGGAGCCTTCGCGGAAGCCGTTGAGGTTGTTGTAGTGGCGTTCGAGGTTGTACACGCGCTCGCCGACTTTGAGCAGGTGGCCCGCATCGCACGGCACGCCGGTCATGGCTTCGTATTGCATGGCGAAGGAATCGAGCGATTCGGCGAAGGTGGCGAATTTGCAGACGTCGAGGCAGTCGGTGACGGCATGGACGTTTTGGAAGATCATGGCGAGTTCGCCCTTGCCCTTCCACGCAAGCGGGTCGGTGACGGTGGATGGGCCGAGCACGTTGCCCACAACTTCGGCGGCGGGGGTGTAGCCGCGCAGGTGGCAGGCACCGCGGTTGGATGTGGCGTAGCCGACGCCCATGCCCTTGATGCCGCGCGGGTCGTAAGCAGGGACGCCCTGGCCTTTGCAGGTCATGGCGAGTTCGGGGTGGCCGAAGTGTTTGGCTACGGCATCTGCGCCATCAGCCAGAACGTTGCCAAAGCCCTTGCGGAAGGCGATCATTTCAGCGGCTTCGACCATCCTGGCGCCGTCGCCCCAATCGAGTCTGCCGGAGCCGTTGGTGTAACCTTTTTCGGTGGCTTCCATCCAAACCGAGAGCGGGTGGCCGACTTCGATGGCGTCGAATCCATAGTCGTTGGCGCAATCAATCATCTTGGCAACAACGCGGATATCGGGGTTACCGCAGTTGGTGCCGACCGACCAGGCGGGTTCGTATTCGACCGATTCCATGCGCAGACCAGCATACGGCCCGTCTTTGATTTCGACTTCCTTCTTGCAGGCAACAGGGCAGGCGTGACAGGTGGGGTTGTCAACCAGGATGTTGTCGTTGACGTATTCACCACTGACCTTTTCGGCCTGGTCCCAGCCGGTGAACATGCTGTTCTTGGCAGGCAGGCCGCCGATGACGTTGGTCATGTTCATGAGCACGTTCGTGCCGTAGACGGAGAGTCCGCCTTTGCGCGGGGAGGTGACCACGCGCTCGTCCATGATCTCAGCCAGCGCTTTGGAATGAGCGGCTTTCCATTTTTCACGGTCGGCGGCTTTGACGATCTTCTTTTCCGCTTTGATGACGATGGCCTTCAGGTTCTTCGAGCCGCCAACACAGCCGGTGCCGCCGCGGCCGGAGGCGCGGTCATTCTCGTTGATCCAGCACGCGAACTTGACCAGGTTTTCACCGGCAGGCCCGATGGCAATGACCGTCAAATCCTTTTCGCCATATTTTTCCTTGAAATGCTTTACGGTGTCGTGAACGCCCTTGCCCCACACTTCGGAGGCGTCGAGCAGTTCAACCTTGTCATCATGGATGTAGGCGTAGGTCGGTTTTGCGGCTTTGCCCTTGAAAACCAGACCATCGAAGCCGGCCCAGCGGAGCCGGGCGGCAGACCAGCCCCCATGGTGAGAATCAGTTACCGTTCCAGTGAGAGGCGATTTCGTCACAACCGCCATGCGTCCGCTCATGTTGGCTTCCGAACCTGTCAGAGGGCCATTCATGAAGCAGAGAATATTATCGGGGGAGAGGGCATCCACAGTGGGTCCGTTGTCGAAAACGAACTTCACGCCAAGGCCGCGTCCGCCGATGTATTTTCGGGCGTCATCCTCCGGCACAGGTTTGTATTCCACTTTGCCTGCGCCGAGGTCCACCCAACCAATTCGATTTGCGTAACCACCAAGTTCCATGATGCATCTCCTTTTTGAAACAAAAATAAACAGCCGGGGCTGTCTTGATGAAGATAGAATAGCATCCAGAAAATTTGAAGTCAATAATTAAGGATTTCCTTAATCGAGGAAGTGACACCCTGCATAAAATATCTGCATTGGAGAATGCCCGTACCGGGTATACTTTCGCACATGAAACAACTCCTTCAAAATATCAAAGATGGAAAAACTGTCATCGAAGATGTCCCCGTCCCCACCCCGCGCGAGGGGCAGGCGCTCGTCAAAGTTGCGGCAAGCCTTGTCTCGGCTGGAACCGAACGCATGGTGGTTGAATTCGCAGAAAAGAGTCTCGTCGGCAAGGCGCGCTCGCGTCCCGACCTCGTCAAGCAGACTCTCGACAAAGCCAAACGCGAAGGCGTGATGCCAACCGTGCAAGCCGTTTTCAATCGTCTCGACCAACCAATGGCGCTCGGATATTCCACCGCCGGCACAATCGTTGCGCTCGGAAAAAACATGCAGGGCTTCAAGGTGGGTCAGCGGGTGACGTGTGCGGGCGGCGGCTATGCCACGCACACCGAATACAATGTGGTTCCAAAAAACCTGCTCACTCCCCTGCCAAAGAACGTTGACTTTGAATCCGCCGCGTTTACAACCCTCGGCGCAATCGCGCTTCACGGATTCCGTTTGGCAGAACCTCAACTCGGCGAAAATGTCGCTGTCATTGGCCTGGGTCTTTTGGGATTATTGACGATTCAGATGGCGTCTGCGGCGGGATGCAACGTCCTCGGCATTGACATTGACCCGAAGAGAGTCAAACTCGCCTCCTCTCTTAACGTTGAAGCGGCTACACGTCCCCAGGCAGAATCTGCCGCCTCGGCCTTTACCCAGAGTCGCGGCTTCGACAGCATCATCATCTGTGCGGATACTCCCTCGAATGATCCTGTCGAGTTGGCAGGCGTCATTGCAAGAGATCGCGCGAAAGTGGTCGCCACCGGCGCAGTTGGCTTGAACTTCCCGCGCAAAATCTACTACGAAAAGGAAATCTCCTTCATCAACTCCCGCTCCTACGGTCCAGGCCGCTATGACTCAAATTATGAAGAGAACGGAGTTGATTACCCCATTGGCTACGTGAGATGGACGGAGGGGCGAAATTTCCAGGCGGTTGTAGATTTAATGGCGAGTGGAAAGTTGAACGTGACTCCGCTCATCAGTCATCGCTTCCCCATTGAAAAAGGGATTCAAGCCTACGAAGTCATTACCGGAAAGAAGAAAGAACCGTTTCTTGGCGTGTTGTTGAAGTACAGTGAGGAGAAACGAGGTGCAAGTGAGGAGAAACAAGAAACGAGTAAACGAGTTGAATTTCCACTCGTCACTCGTCACTTGTCACCCGGCCCGGTGAAACTCGGCGTTTTGGGTGCGGGATTGTTTGCTAACTCAACATTACTTCCCGTTCTCAGAAACAACAAAGACTTCCAACTCGTCGGTATCGCCTCCTCAGGTGGTCTGCACGCGCAACATTCAGGAAAGAAGTTTGGCTTTCAATACGCCACCTCGTCCGAAGATGAGATCATCAACGACCCAAAGATCAACACGGTTGGAATTTTGACTCGTCACGATTCTCACGCGGACCTGGCTGTAAAGGCATTGAAGGCAAGGAAGCATGTGTTTGTGGAGAAACCTTTGGCGATAAACAGTGAACAGTTATCGGTGGTCAGTAAACAGTTGGCGAAAACTGATCACTGTTTACTGATGACTGGATTTAACCGCCGCTTCTCCCCACTTGCCCAATCCCTTCACTCGTCACTCGTCACCCGACACGAGCCACTTCATGTCCACTACCGCGTCAACGCTGGCTTCATCCCATCCAACCACTGGACTCAAGACCCAGCCATCGGCGGCGGACGGATCATCGGTGAGGCGTGTCATTTCATTGATTTGATCACGTTCCTTGTCGGTTCATCACCTATTTCAGTAAGCGCGCATGCATTGCCCAATAACGGAAAATATCGCGAGGACAACGTCTCGATGACCTTCACCTTTCCCGATGGTTCGATTGGAATCGTAGATTATCTCGCCAACGGCGACAAGTCCATGCCGAAGGAGAGGCTGGAGGTATTTTGCGAAGGCATGATCGCTATTTTGGATGATTATGTTTCTCTGACCACTGTCAAAGATGGGAAGAAAAAAGTTGAAAGCATGGCCCAGGACAAAGGCTGGGGGGCAGAAATGTCCGCTTTCGCCCGGGCAATTCAAGGCAAGAGCGAAGCGCCGATTCCATACGAGCAGTTGATCGGTGTGACCAAGTCTACATTTGCGGCGGTGGAGTCGATTCGGAACGGGAGTGCGGTTGAAATAAAGTAATCTCCGTCAGGTATAATCGCCGTAGACAAGTTGAGGCAAGGATGAACATTCAAAGTCTCGAACCCCAGATCTCACGTTTAAGCCGCGCTGAAAAAGCGGAGTTGTTGCAACGCCTTGCGCAGGAAGTGGGGAATACCTGGGCAGGGATTGAAAAGACGGAGGGCGTTTCTGGCGGAGCGGCTTGCATTGTCCGTACTCGTATTCCCGTATGGGCTTTAGAAAATTATCGCCGCCTCGGCTGGACGGAGGTGACGATCCTCGAAAACTTCCCATCCCTGCGCGCGGTGGACTTGGTCAATGCCTGGGCGTACGCTGATGCGCACACAGACGAAATAGATAAGGCAATTCGCGAAAACCAAGAGGGGTAATGGCGTCTTTCTATACCAACGAAAACTTTCCTATCAAAGTTGCCCAATATTTACGCGAGATGGGACATGATGTACTGACCTCTCACGAAGCAGGCAAAGCCAATCAGCGTATTCCTGATGATGAAGTTCTGGCATTTGCCACAGAGTATCCATGAAAGGGTTTCACCCCGAAGGATGAAAATCGAACCACGGAGACACCGAGTCGCGGAGTTTTTTTCTCTGTGTCTCTGTGTCTCTGTGTCTCGGTGGTTTGCTCTTGGAGTTTATTTTCATATCAGCTTGGACGAATTTTGTTGACTCTCAATCGCTGGGATTTTATTGAATTGCACTCAAAGTCAGCCGAACATACAGGAATTATTGTTTGCACACAAAATCCTGATTTACTTCAGCAAGCCAAACAAATTGATAAGGCCGTCACCGAAACAGGCAACATGAAAGGTGTTTTGATTCGCATTAACCGTGGACAAGCCTAAATTCATGCTTCCTAATTCACCCTTCATCCTTTATGAACCGCACCTTCCGCGTCTTCCCTTCGACCCTGCTCAGGGCAAGCCTCTGCCATTCCTCCGCAGACAAACCCGCCGCGCGCGAGTTTTACCAAAAACTCTGCGCCGAAATATGGACTCAACTCTGGCTGAACGAAGAAGAACTCTATCCATTCCATGCTAAAATAACTTTACCATGACCGAAGCCGTCTTCACCAAACACGCCCTTGATATGATGGAAGAACGTAAATCCCCGAATCTTGGGTTTGGCGCGTGATAAACGAAGCGGACAATACATTTACCAGCGAAGACGGCAATTTGCATTTCACAAAGGCAATAGTAGAAAAGGAAAATCGCATTTTACAGTTGTTGTGAACCCAACGGTTTCCCCAAAGCGAATTGTCACCCTGTTTTTTGATCGTAGATTAAGGAGCAAGCCATGAAACTAAAAGTTGACAAGGAAAACGACGCGCTTTACCTGCGCCTCGATGACAGCGCCATTGTCGAATCCGAAGAAGTCCAGCCCGGCGTGATTTTGGATTTTGACGAAAATAACCGCGTGGTTGGCATCGAAATCCTCGACCTCAGCAAGCGCGTCAAGCCTGACATGCTGAAACTCGTCCAGTTGGAGACGGTATAAAATAATGTCTGCGGGAGCAAGAAAATGACCGATAAAAAACTACTCGAACGTATCGCCCTCAATCCCAAAGTAATGACTGGCAAACCTGTCATCAAAGGAACACGCTTAACCGTCGAGTTTATTCTCAATCTCATGGCACACGGCGCGACAGTTCAGGAAATCCTTGACGAATACAAAGGCCTGACACTGGCGGACATTCATGCCTGTATTTTGTTCGCCAGCAAGGCGTTGGAAAACACAGTTTTCATGCCGCTTTCAGTGGAGAGTGCGTAAATGCGCTTTCTCGTGGATGAATGTACGGGACCCACAGTTGCCGCCTGGTTACAAGAACAGGGGCATGAAGTTTTCTCCGTTTATGACCTGGCACGGGGGATGGATGATAATGACATTGTTCAAAAAGCCTTTGAAGAAAAATGGATATTGATAACAAACGACAAGGATTTTGGCGACCAGATTTACCATGAGCACAAACCTCATCATGGCGTCGTCTTGCTGCGGTTGGACGATGAACGCGCCAAAAATAAAATTGCAGTGTTGAAAAAGTTGCTGGCTTCTTATTCAGATCGTTTGCCAAATCAATTTGTTGTAGCCACCGAAGAAAAAGTCCGTTTTGCCAAACAATAATTCCATATTCTGACTTCATCATTCCATGACCCGCCCTCTTCGTGTTTTCCTCTGCCATTCCTCCTCGGACAAACCCGCTGCGC
>JBBIUO010000068.1:12867-14018 GCA_037440205.1 Chloroflexota bacterium | reverse complement strand
GTGGTGGGACTGCCTCTTACTGCCAGCACGGTTTATTACTACGACATCTACGCCTCCGAACTGGCGGCCTTGAGCACACCTTCAAAGAGTTACTGCACCGAGGCCATGGATATCGCCGCCATCATCGAGGCTTCGGAGTTCGACGACAAGGACCCGAACATCGCGGCAGACATTGTGGTGGTGCGGACGATTTGCTCCTCGTTGAATGAGACGGTTCCGACGGGAGCAACGGTCACTGTCACGCCGGTAATGACGGCAACTGCAACCCCGTAGAGGAGTCTGTGCAGGGTGGGGAATGCCGTTTGAAACAGGATCAGCCTACAGTTAAGAAAGAGGCGGGCGAAGCGTCCATCAGAGTTTTGTAAGAATTTTTACAATCCCCTTGACTTGACCTCTTTAACTAGGTAATATTGCAATTAGCACTCGCGGGTATTGAGTGCTAATTCTGTGCTAATTCAAAAACTCAAATTCCATAATGGAGGCTAGAAATGGCAAAACTCTCATTCAAACCGTTAGGTGGCCGCGTTTTAGTGGATCCCATCGAGCAGGAAGAATTGACCGCTGGCGGAATCATTCTCCCCGAAACTGCGAAGGAAAAACCCCAGCAAGGCAAGATTTTGGCGGCGGGTCCCGGCGACCGCAATGACAAAGGCGAGCGCATCGCCATGGACGTGAAGACGGGCGATGTTGTGCTTTTTGCCAAGTATTCCGGCACCGAAGTGAAGATTGACGGCAAGAAACTGCTCATCCTGCGCGAGAGCGATATTCTTGGAATTGTTGGATAACAGAATGTCACTGCGAGCGGCCCGCTGTGAGGCGGTTTCCCCATAATCGCGGGAGATTGCTTCGCCGGGTGGAACACCCTCCTCGCAATGACATCATTAAAAATAAAAGGAAGTGAATTATGGCCGCTAAACAACTTGTCTTTTCGGAAGAAGCCCGCAGTAAACTGAAGCGGGGTATGAACGTGGTTGCGAACGCTGTTTCTGCAACCCTCGGCCCGAAGGGCCGCAACGTGGCTGTGGACCGCAAGTTTGGCTCCCCCACCATTACACACGACGGCGTCTCTGTTGCGAAGGAAATCGAACTGGAAGACCCGTTTGAGAACATGGGCGCGCAGTTGCTGAAGGAAGCCGCGTCCAAGACCAATG
>JBBIUO010000068.1:4543-12838 GCA_037440205.1 Chloroflexota bacterium | reverse complement strand
TTCTGGCTCATGCCATTGTGAACGAAGGACTCAAGGCTCTCGAAGCAGGCTACAACCCGATGCTCCTCAAGCGCGGCATCGAACTCGCCACCGAGACCATCGTTGCCGAACTCAAGAAGAACTCCACCAAGATCGATACAAAGGAAGAAATTGCCTCCGTTGCCACCAACTCCGCGGCGGATGAGGAAGTGGGTCAACTGATCGCCGATGTGATGGACAAGGTCGGCAAGGACGGTGTCATCACGGTTGAAGAATCCAAGACGATGCAGTTCGAGACCGAATTCGTCGAGGGTATGCAGTTCGACCGCGGTTATCTCTCGCCCTACTTCATCACCAGCGCCGAGCAGATGGAAGCCCAGATCAGCGATGCCTACGTGTTGATCTACGACAAGAAGATTTCCGCCGCGCAGGATATCGTTCCCCTGCTGGAGAAACTCGTTCAGATCGGCAAGCGCGAACTGGTCATCATCGCTGAAGATGTGGACGGCGAAGCGCTCGCCACATTGATCCTGAACAAGATCCGCGGTATGTTGAACGTGCTCGCCATCAAAGCCCCCGGCTTCGGCGACCGCCGCAAGGCCATGTTGCAGGATATTGCCGTGCTCACCGGCGGACAGGTCATCTCTGAAGAGACCGGCCGCAAACTCGAGACCGTTGCCGTTTCCGATCTTGGCCGTGCCGAGAAGGTCGTCTCCGACAAGGAGAATACCACCGTCATCGGCGGCAAAGGCAAGAAAGGCGACATCGAAGGCCGCATCAAGGAAATCCGCATCGAGATTGACAAGAGCACCAGCGATTACGACAAGGAAAAACTTCAGGAACGCCTTGCCAAACTTAGCGGCGGCGTTGCCATCATCCGTGTGGGCGCCGCGACCGAAACTGAAATGAAGGAAAAGAAGCACCGCGTCGAAGATGCCCTCTCCGCCGCGCGCGCCGCTGTTGAAGAAGGCATCGTGCCTGGCGGCGAAATTTCCCTCATCAATGCCGCTGGCAAACTCGATAAACTCGCCAAGCAACATGCCGAAGACGAAAGCGAAGAAGTTCGCGTCGGCATCAACATCGTCAAGAAGGCGCTCGAAGCCCCGATCCGCAAACTCGCCGCGAACGCCGGCCAGGACGGCTCCGTCATCATTGACACCGTCCGCCGCACCGCCGCCGAGAAGAAGAACGTCAACATCGGTTTCAACGTCCTCACCAGTGAGTACACTGACATGATCAAGGCTGGTGTGATTGACCCGGTCAAGGTGGTGCGCGGCGCGCTCGAAAATGCCTCCTCCATCGCTGCGATGATCCTCACCACCGACGTACTCATCACCGACATGCCCGAAAAGGAAAAAGCTCCTGCCATGCCTCCCGGCGGCATGGGCGGAATGGATTACTAAACCTTCGACAGGCTCAGGACGCCGTCACCTTTACCCCTCTCTCATTGCGAGAGGGGTTTTCATTTATAATTCCGCAAATGCAATCCAAACCCCGATTTTTGATTCAATTGATTCTCAGCACTTCACGAAAAGTTGCTCGTAGTAGCGACTTTCCTGACACCGTCCGTCAGGACAGGTGCAGTCGCTTTTTGCCCGAACGACTTAAGTCGTTACTACGCTTTCGTGATCTACCGATTCTGATTCTCGTTTTGGGATTAAGCGCCTGCGCTTCCTTTCTTAACCCGGGCACGCCCACTCCCGAATTGCCGACTTCCACCCCGCTGCCTCCCACTGCCACTCCGCCGCCTTCGGTTGCGACCGTCAATGGAGAGTACATCACCACTGCCGAGTTTCAAGCCGAACTGGAACGTTACAAAGCCGCGCAAACCGCGCTGGGACTTTCCTTCACGGACGAAGATGCCGCCAAAGCTGTGCTGGAGGATTTGATCGCGCAGTTTTTGCTGGCGCAATCTGCAAGGGAGTCGAATTTCAATTTGACAGAATCAGACCTCCAGTTAAGAATTGACGCGCTGGTGAGTCAACTTGGGAGCGCGGATGCGTTAAGTCAGTGGCAGTCTGCTCACGGGTATGACGATGCGTCCTTCCGCATCGCATTGAAACGATCGGCCGAAGCGGCGTGGATGCGTGACAAAATCATTGCGGATGTGCCGACTGTGATGGAACAGATTCACCTGCGCCAGATTTTGACCTATAATGAGGCGGATGCGCGCGCCGCGCTGGAAGAGTTGAAGGCCGGCGCGGATTTCGACGAGAAGGCCGCGTTGTTCGACCCGGTCACGCTGGGCGAACTGGGCTGGGTGCCGCGCGGCTACCTGCTCGATGCGAAGGCCGATGAAGCGGTGTTCAATTTGCAGGCAGGCATGTACAGCGACGTGATCGCGACGGATGCCGGCTTTCACATTTTCAAAGCCGTCGAGCGCGGCGACCATCCGCTTACGCCCGATGCCCTGCTTGCCATGCAGGAACTGGCGCTCCGGAACTGGCTCGCGGAACAACGCGCAAAAAGCGACATCGTTTTGATTCCGTAGGAAAGTGTTTAGACCCTGAAGGTTTTCTAAACCTTTAGAGGCTGTCTGAGAACTCTGTAACAAAACCCTAAAGGTTTCCTTTGCCAACGAAAACGTCGCCATGACGCAGATTTTTTGCAAAACGGGAACTTGAGTGGCGGCAAAAACCTTTAGGGTTTGACCTTAGGGTCTGAGTAAAAAAGTTTTCATTGGAGTTGTGGAATGAGCAAATACGATTACAACTATGAAGGGACCTCGAAGCAGGGATCAAAACTCGAGGTATGGGACATATTAAGCATCGCGACGCTTTTGCTCACGCTTTGCATGGGTGTGTATTTTGTCGCGGTTTTTATTTTCCCCCAATCGGCCCTGAACCCTTTGAAAACGAGCATGACGGATGAGAACGCGCCGCCCACCCCCACGCTCACACCGATCCAGCTCGAGCCCACGTGGACGGCCACCCCCTTTGCAATCGTCACCGAGACTCCCACACTCCTCCCGACCTTTACACTGGCGCCTTCGCCGACGCTCTTCATGCTTGTCACGCCCACCTTTACCGCCACTTCGACTCCGTTGCCCAAGGCGCAGTTCTCTGCAACCGTCACCTACATTGATAGCACGATCATCCACCCGGAAGCGGGTTGCAAATGGCAGGGAATTGGCGGCACGATTGTGGATTCCAACAATGCAGACATCCTCCGAATCACCGTCCGCCTCGTGGGAACGTACAACGGAAGCACCAAGAACGAGTTGACGGTCAGCAGTATTGCGCCGGCGTATGGCAAGTCTGGTTATGAATTCTTTTTGGGAACCACGCCCATTAACTCCAAAAAGGACCTGACCCTGCAAATCCTCGACCAGGCAGGACTGCCGCTATCCGACCCCATCGAGATTGACACGTTCAAAGACTGCTCGAAGAACCTGGTATTGGTGCGGTTCAAGAAAAGTCCGTAAATACGGTAGGGGCGGCCCGCCCGGTGTTGCATGACGCGCTGGTAGATCATGAAGGGTTGCCCGTGGTAAGGTAATATTTCAGGAGAATGTTTTCGTGTTCAACACAGCAGCCAAGAGTGTCGCCCTGCGGAATATTTTCCTTGTATTGTTCCTGGCATCCACGTTCATTCTCGTGGTGTTGATAATAAACGAGCCGCTTGTTGGGAATGTCCTCAGTTCGATCAACGCATCGCTGAATGGTGATAACCCGCCAACCACGCCCTCGCCGGAAGTCCCCAACGACACAGGCTTCACCATCGTGATCGGCTCGGTCATCACTTCGGTGACATCGCTGATCGGGTTCATCGTCACCACCCTGATCACCTGGCGCAAGGAAAAGAGGGAAGCGGCCCTGGCGGAAGTGCAACGCAAACGACTCGAAGTTGAACTGGAAAAAAGCAGGATGGAACTCGCGGGTTTGAAAAAAAGCGGCAAAAAGAAGGAAGTGAAGAGCAGAAAGAAAGAAGCGGGAAAAAAGAAAAGATAAAACGAAGTCCGTTGCGGAACAAACAACGGACTTCGTTTTTTTACCTGTCTACCTGTCTACCTGTCCGCCTGCCTACATCCGCGCATCCGTTCCCCATCCGTTGAGTACATCCTCACACCGCTTCCACATTCCACTTCAAATATTTCGGATGCTTTGCACGGACAACATCGTCGAAGAGCGTCCGCAGTTTTTCGGTGATGGGACCCATTTTGCCGATGCCCACCGGTCGATGATCTATTTTCGTCACAGCCACCACCTGCGCGGCGGTGCCGGTCATGAACATTTCCTCGGCGATGAATACCTCCGTGCGGTCAATGGAACGCTCCATCACTTCGAGACCCAGTTCCTCGCGCGCCAGTTCGATGATGGAGCGGCGGGTGATTCCTTCGAGAATATTGTCTGTCACCGGCGGAGTGACCATAATTCCATCGCGCACCATGAAGATATTCATGGCCGAGCCTTCGGAGACGTGGCCGTTCTGATCGAGCACAAGCGCCTCGTCGAAGCCTGCGCGGTTGGCATCCGTTTTGATCAGCGCAGAGTTGGCATACGCGCCCGCCACCTTTCCACGCGCAGGGATCACGTTGTCGTCAATGCGCCGCCACGATGAAAAAGTCACGTGCGCATTCGTGTCGTTCTTGACGTATTTCTCGAACGCCATCACGAACATGCAGAACTCATCCTTTAGATCGTGCAGGCGCACGCCGATGCCCATGTCCGATTTATAAATGGTGGGACGCAGGTACACGTCCTGCTGCCAGTTATCCGTACGTAACACGTCGAGAGCGAGCTGGGTCAGGCTTTCCTCGTCGTACGGAATGCTCATTGCCATCATCCGCCCTGAGTTCAACAAACGGTGAAAATGATCGTAGGGACGAAAAACGAAGAGACGTTTCTTCTCTTCGTTCCAATATGCCCTCATGCCGCCGAACACAGCGGTACCATATAAAAAGCCGTGCGTGGCGATATTTATTTTTGCGTCCGCGAGCGGGACGATCCTTCCCTCAAAGAAAGCATGCTTCGAGAGATCCACTGGACACCTCCAAATTGAATTGGTCCTTGCGCGAAAATTATAATCGGATTTATCCCAATCACCTGATTTTCAGAATTTGTTTTAATTGCGTCAATGATTCCTGCGGCTCTTTGAACAAAACACCTTTCATGCCAAGCGACTGACAGGCTTCGATATTCTCCAGGACATCATCAACGAAGACCGCCGCTTCCGACTCCGCCCCGGCCTGCTTCAGCGCAATTTGAAAGATCCCCGCCTCCGGCTTGACCACGCCCACCTCCGCCGAAATGGTGACGCTGTCGAACGCGTCAATCAGGCGTTCTTTGGCGAGGAACTCACGCAATCCGCTCCACGCATTCGAGATCAAGCCGACGTGATATTTCCTGCGCAGGGACTCGATGAATTTCACAAGATCGCGGTCGATCACATCGCCGCCGAAAAATGAATCTTTGAAGGATTGCAATTCAGAGACGGGCAGTTTGAATCGCTTGAGCACCTCCCGCCAATGCGCTTCTTCGGTGATCTCGCCAATCGAAGCCTTTCGCGCCGACTCCGACGCGAACACGGCTTTATCAATATCGTCATAGTCTATGTGGAAACGCTCGGCGAGATGCTGGCGCGGAGCCTGGTATTCCGTCCGCATGATGACGCCGCCGAAATCGAAAAATACTGCTTGAATGGTCATTTGTTTTTCCTAGCCATATTTGTGTAGGGCACGTTCTCTAACGTGCCCGTCGGCGTTGGACGCTTTGCGCGCCGACTACACATTACAGAACAAAGCCGCCGTCACCGGCGGCTTGGGGCGATTTATTTCTTTTTCCCTTTTGCGGGAACCTTCTTCTTTGCGGATGCGGCGGCGGGTTTGGCCTTGGCCGTTGACGGCTTCTTCGCTTTTGGCGCGGCTTTGGCGGCGGGTTTGGCTTTGGCCGCGGACTTCTTCGCGGGGGTTGCTTCTGCCGGCTTTTTGGCCGCTGTGATCAGGGCCGCTTCCTTGGCTCCTTTCGGGAGGGGTTCCGTTTTCAGCATCGCTGAAGCAGGCGCGGGCGGGGGCGAAGCGGGGGGAGGCGCAGATGCCGCTTGTTTGGCCGCTTCCTGCCAGTTCGGGAAGAACAGTTCCATCCGCTGGCGTGAGATCGAGTTGGCGCGGCGGCAGCGCGGGCAGTGACTGTCGTAGTGATTCATGTTTCTTTCATTCATCATCACGATGGCATTCAGCATTTCAGCGCGGCTGAGGGTGAATGGGGTCTGGCAATAGATACAGCGCAAGTTCATACGTCTCTCCTTGGTAGCGGAAACCTTTGGCTTATTGGTGTTACGCGCCGTCCCGAAGGTTTGGACGAAAAACCAAGCCTGATTCCCGTGAACCTTCGGGACGTTCTGCGTAAGGTGAGTTGCTTATTCCGGGAGAGATTCTACACTGATTTCACGTCCGGGGCGAATCGTCTTTTCAAAAAGGTCAAAGGCCGTGTGAACGTGCATGCCTGCTTTTTCATACAGCCGCAGGGCGCCGGTCAGGTTTTCGGCATCCACGCCCAGGCCAACCCTGCGGTTGCCGCGGCGGTGGAACTCGGCAAAACTATGCTGGAGGAGCGCCAGTCCAACTCCGCGCTTGCGCCAGGTGCGGCGGACTCCCAGGATGTTGACGTAGCCCATTTCCGGGTCTTCGTAGGCTTTGGGGCGGCACAGACAGATGCCGGCAATCTCATCCCCGTCCATGGCGAGGAACCACAGGCTGGGATCGAAGCCATCTCCCAGCATAAAATGCTTGAAGCGGGCGAGTCCCTGCTCGTAGGGAGGTTCGATAAAGCCGAAGTGATCGCGGAAGGATTCTGTATCGGCCCTGTACACCGCCTCGATATCTTTTTCGGGGTCGAAAATTTTGAGGGCGATGCCATCAGGCCAGAGCGGGGTGGGAGGCGTTTTCTCCATGTCGATCCGCATTTGATAGGAACTGCGAATCTGCCCGTACCCAAAATCCTCGAACAGTTTTTTGGATTCCACGGCAGGGCGATAGATGCCGATGCGGGGCGCAAAGCGAAGGTCTGGAGATAATTCATTCAATGCCATGCAGGCGCGTTCTTCGGCCCATTGCAACAGCCACGTGCCGATTCCAAGTCCACTGAAATCCGGGTGGACGCGGCCCCACAACCAGGGATGGACGGGCGGCTTTTGGGTGGTCCAAACTTCCATATACCCAACCATCATCCCATCGGGTGAAAAGACGAGACGAATATCCCGCGCGGGGTCGAAGCCCGGCGATGCCCATTCATTGCAGATGGCTCCGGCATCGGTGATGTCATTTTCCTGAATCACGGATTGAGACCACAGGTTGAATAATGCCATGGCGGATTCGACATCGTCGAGGTTTGCGCCGCGAGCGGTGAATCCTTCTGGCAGTTCGATTTTTGTTCGTTCAAGTGTTGCGTTCATGGTTTCCTCATTATCATGGCTCTTCCATTTTCTGGTGGGAAAACCCCTACCACAAAGGGTCACAAAGATGCACAAAGGATGTTTTTAGGCTTTTTTCCTTCGTGACCCTTTGTCTCCGTTGTGGTCAAAAAAACGATTCCCGTAAAAACGGTAGAACCCTTCTTTATTCATCCACCACGCGGCCGGGGCGGAGTTCTTTTTCGTAGGTGAGGAACTCACTGGCCACGGTCATGCCTGCGCGTTGATAGAGACGAGTTGCGCCGGTGGGATTGGAGGCATCCACGCCGAGGCCAACGGTGTCTTTTCCGAGTTTGTAAAAATTGGCGAAGGATTGCTGGAGCAGGGCCAGCCCCAATCCCTTCTTTCGCCAGGGACGGCGGACTCCCAGCGTGCCGACCCAGCCGATGCCCTTGCGGAAACGGTTCTGCGAAAAGCCTGCCACTTCGTTCCCATCCCAGGCGATCATCCACAGGGTTGGGTCGAAGTTGGGGTTGCCAAATATTCCATGCGACCAGTCTTCATAGGTTCTGTCGTGACTTCCCCAGTGGTCGCGGAAGGCTTCGTTATTCGCCTGCCATACGGAAACAGCATGTTCATCCTTGATGAACGGCCGCAGTTCGATGCCGGCAGGGAAGGTCACGGCGGGAGGGGCATCCTGCAATTTGATTTTCATGCGCCAGAAATAGCGGATTGGAGAGTAGCCTTTCGTTCGTAGCAGGGTGTGTCCTGTTTCATCCTTGCTATTAATGGCACTGTGGACAACCACTCGTACATCGGGCCCGGCAAGCTCCAATTCGACTTGTGCGCGTTCTTCTACTTTTGCAAGCAGTGAGGTACCGATGCCCAACCCTCGGAATTCGGGATGAACGCATCCATCTGCTTTAAGTTTGCAGTGTTCTGCTTCGGTATAAAATTCTTCACTGC
>JBBIUO010000068.1:0-4513 GCA_037440205.1 Chloroflexota bacterium | reverse complement strand
TGGGTCTCCACGACAAAAACGTCGCGTTCGACATTGAAGCCTTCGCTTTTCCACTCGTTTGCCAGTTCTTCGGCAGTGAGCACAAAACTTGCGTCACCTTCCATTTCGGCGACATCGTGGGTTAGTTTTGCCACAGCGTTGAGATCTGACCAACGGGCAGCGCGCAGTTTCAGGGTCGAATCAAGAAGCGTTTCTTTTAATCCCAATTGTGTCATGCGGCCATCTCCTTCCAGTCTTCGTAAAGGATGCCCATAAAGAGCATGTCCCAGCGTTTGCCGTCTTTGACCAGGCGTCCGCGCATACGCCCCTCATGGCGAAATCCAACCTTTTCATAGGAGCGGATGGCGCGCGGGTTGTACTCAAAAACGGTCAGGGTCACGCGGCGCAGATTCATCTCGGTGAAGGCGAAGCGAAGCATGACCTTCATGGCGTCGGTGCCATAGCCTTTGCCCCAGTCCTCGCGGTTGTAGATGCCCAGCCCGACAAATGAGTCGCGCGAACCCCAGTCGTTGATCACGTCAATGTTGATGTCGCCAAGCAGGCGGTTATCCTCCAGGGCGCGGATGCTGAAAAAATGATTGGCGGGCGAGTACTCTTCGAGCATTTTCTCGAAGAATTTCACCGCCGCTTTTTCGGAATGCAGGCGGGTTGGTCCCATCTCCATCAGGCGTATCAATTCCGAATCGCGCTCCTGCTTTGTAAACGCCTTGCCGATCTCTTCGGCATCCATGGCAGAGAGGCGCACAAGGTCTCCCTTGAAGATGTCCTTCATGCCGCCTCCTGTGCGGGTCGGGCAGGGCGGGTGTTTGTTTCGTTCGTATCGAGACCGAGCCACTCCTCGCGCAGAATGCCCATCCACAAACTGTCGTAGCGCACACCGTCGCGCAGGCCTTCGCCGCGCATCCGCCCCTCCAGTTTGAAGCCGACCTTTTGATACGACTTCAAGGCGCGTTCGTTGTAGGCGTGCAAGCCAAGCGAAACGCGCCTGAAGTTCAATTCGACAAAGGCATACTGAACGGCGAGGCGCATGGCGTCGGTGCCGTAGCCTTTGCCCCAATAATCGCGCTCGCCGATGGAAATGCCCAGCCACGTCTCTGCATGAACCCACGAAGCGACCCACAAGCCCACGCCGCCGATCAATCTATCGTCGGCCAGCGTTCGAATGGCAAAGCGAAACGACTGTGTATTTTTTTCAGCGCGTTTCTCGATGAGTTCCTTGAGCTTTTTCTCGGACCACAACTGCGCCGGGTCGCTATCTGCAAGGCGGTGCTGTTCGGTGTCGCGATCCCATTTGACGAAGGCCCTTGCAAGCGACTCGGGGGATTCATCGGCGAGGCGGACGAGGGATCCGCGATAGATATCTTTCATCGCTTCACCCTCGACCGTTTACTTGCTCCTGCCATTCGGCATTCAACAAACCGAAAGAGAGGAGGTCCCAAAACTGCCCGTCGCGATTCAATGCCTGTCGTCTGCGAATCTCCTCCATGAAGCCAAACTTTTGGAAGAGACGGATGGCGCCTTCGTTGTAGGCCGGCACAACCGCAGTGACGCGGTACAGATTCAACTCGCCGAAGGCGTAGCGGAGCAACATGCTCAACGCCTGCGATCCGTATCCCTTGCGGCGGTCTTCCGGCGCGCCGATGCCGAGACGGATGAAGCCGTTGCCGTTCGTCCAGTCAATCCATTCCACCATCGCTTTCCCAATCAGACGGTCGTCTTCGCGGGCGCGGATGGTGAAGTAGAAGAGGTTCTTGTCCTCCTCCATCTGCTTTTCGACGGCCTCGTACTGCTTCTTCACCATGGCGGGCGAAAGCGGACGGGCGGGTTTCAAATCAAACAGGCGCATGAATTCGGCGTCGTGCGTCCATTTGGATTCGATTTCAGGATGCGTTTCGTGGTCAATCGGCCCGAAGCGGATATCCGTCGCATCGAATAACTGGGTTTGTATATCCAACATGGTTTCCTCCATTTCCAATTGCTTCAACAATAGGACTTTCGCTTGTCATTCTAAGCGCAGCGAAGAATCTCTGACCTCGGGAGTAGAGACCCTTCGCTATCGCTCAGGGTGACATGGAAAAGTGAGACGAGCGATAGTCCTGAACAAAAAAAACGGCCACAGGTCATATTGACCCATGGCCGCCTTTCGCGCGATTAAATAAAAACGGCCACGAGTCAGCAGTGACGCCGTGGCCGTGGGACAACAAGGATGGTCTAACGGTGAGCAGGCGCACTACGAGAATCAACATCGGCTTTACCGATGAGCGAAACAGGGGTTTGGAACTTGTTCATTATCATCAAGCGTGCGTCTCCTTTCGTGAAATTTGCTTTTTTCAAAGCGAGTGCGAGTTTATCACGCAAGGGAAATTTGCGTCAAGGGTTATTGATATAATCCAATCGAAACCTTTTTGTGGAGCATTCCCTTCATGTCTGTTGCATCGAGCCGGTCAATTCAAAAAAAATGGAACATTCTCTTCGCCGTGTGGGCTTTGCACGGAATCATCGCCCTCTGGCAATTCCTGTCCCTGCCATCGGAGGGACTGTCTGTTCAACGTCTGGCGATGATCGGGGTGTTGCTTGCCTGGATTGCTTTCACTCTGTTTTTGATTGGTTTGGTTTTTCGTCAATTCCGCTGGCTGAATAATTTCCTCAGCCAATTCGACAATCCATTCACAAGAGATTCTATTTTCATCGCCGCAGTCCTGGTCGTGACCGTGCGAGTCAGCCTGATGTTTTTGCTGGGGTTGGCCGCCCAATCAGCGGACTTTCGCTACGGCGCGTACGTGGAACGCCTCTCCCCGCTCCTTGATTTGTTCACCTTCGTCGCCTTCGAGATCGCCGCGCTCAATTTGTTTTTCGTCTTTCGAGGCAAACGCGAATATCTCGGCTTGCTCAAATCCGTTTCGGCGAAACTGTTCATCGGTCTGGTATTGATCGGGGCTGTCGTCTTCTACATCGCCAAAACCGACATGGGTATCGCTCCCATCTACAAAGGCGATTGGGCGCGCGGACTTCCCGCCGTGCCTTTGCTCGAATGGCAGATTTTGCTTGCCGTTTTGTTTTGCATTGGCATGATCCTCGTCGAAGCGGATGGACACCTGCAAAAAATTCCCCGCATTGATTTGTGGATTGTCCTTGCGATCTGGCTTGCAACCGTCGGCCTGTGGCTGAGTCAGCCCACCGTGCCGAATGCCTCCGCCCTCGAACCGCGCGAACCGAATTACGAAATCTATCCCTTCATCGACGCGCACACCTACGACAAATTCGCCCAATCCGTTTTGATCGGTAACGGCTTCGGCCCCAACGAAATTCCCCAGCGACCGCTTTACATTGTCTTTCTTGTTTTGGCTCATGCGATCGTCGGGCAGAATTACGAAAGCGTCATCGCGCTTCAAACGTTGTTCTATGCCGTGTTCCCTGTTGCGTTGTATCTGTTCGGCAAAGAATTCTTCGGGCGTCCCATCGGGGTTTCGCTTGCATTGCTCGCTGCCCTGCGCGATTTTACATCCAATTTGGTTTCGCCCATCACGGGCAACATCAGTTATTCCAAACTGTATCTTTCTGAGATTCCCACCGCCATCTCATTGATTCTATTTTTACTCATCGGCCTCCGCTGGATCAAATCCAACTTTCCGCTTTATTATGGTTTTCTGCTTGGCGGTATTTTAGGCATTGGCATGTTGAACCGTACGCAGGTGGTCGTGGCATTGCCCGTTCTGCTTTTCTTCGCGTTCATCCTCCAGCCGAAGAAACTTCTTTCCATCATCAAAGGCTCGATTCCCATCTTCGCAGTCATTGCGCTGGTCGTCGCTCCGTGGCTGTGGCGCAACTGGCAGATGACCGGCAAGATCATCTTCGATAACCCCGCTTCGCAGACCGCCAACCTCGCCCTGCGTTACAACCGCCTGAACGGCGAAAATGTGGACATTCTTCAAAAGCCCGGCGAATCCAACTCCGATTACAACGACCGCATGATGGCCATGGCAAATCACGCCATGTCGGTCAATCCGCAGGGCATTGTCAAAGCCATTGCAAGTTCCTTCATCAATCACGGCATCAACAATATTTTGCTCCTCCCCCTTCGCAACGACCTTGCCTCTCCCGCCGAACTTTTCACCCCAACCACACCGTTCTGGCAACGGTGGGAAGGCCGCCCCAATTTCCCGCAATCGCTTTTGCTTGCGTTTTACGTTTTTCTTTTTTCACTCGGCCTCGCCACAGCCTGTCAGCGCAACGGCTGGCTCGGCCTTCTTCCCTTCATGGTCAACCTTGCCTACAACCTGTGGACCTCCATCGCCCTGCTCTCTGGTCAGCGCTTCATGCTTTCGATGGATTGGGCCATTGCCATGTATTATTTACTCGGCATCTTTGCATTGCTCAGCATCTTCCTCTACGCCCTCGAAAACGGACGAGCCAAAATTCTCAAGTGGTACGAATCCAATTCAGTATCCACAACCCTGACCATCGAAAACATAAAATGGCCGCGCTACGTTTTTGCCGGGCTGATGTTTTTTGC
>JBBIUO010000067.1:0-14030 GCA_037440205.1 Chloroflexota bacterium | reverse complement strand
GTGGTCATGGTCATGGTACCCAGGCCGTGCCTGGTGTTCGTCGGAAGGCTGTGCATAATTGGGCGGTATTCTATGCGATGCGGATGGATTGGTCAAGGGGAAGTTGATGTTTATTGCGCAGGGGGGTGGGCCTCAAGAATGATGTTTACCGCCTTTGAAATTAATTCGTACATCAATTCCCTTGTCAAAATGCTTTTATCTTCACTCATGAACCATATATGTGTCACCCAATGTTCATGATGCCCAAAATAAGCGCAGATGCGTTGATCGTCTTGATCGTCACACCTTAGTGATGATTCGATGGAAATGTTGACAGGTAACTCAATATAGGATTCATCTGAAAATGATGCGCCAACGTTCATGCTATATGGCCAATGGTAATTTTCGCTATAGATTTGAGAATTCACTTTACTCGTGTCACCCCATGCGGATTCGGCGTTTTGTAAATCTGCATACCATATTGTTCTTTGTAATATGGCGACATAATTTTCTTCCTTGTTGTTGGAATAGATCTGAAATAATTGAACTTGATATGCATATCCCTGGTCCGTTGCCTTTTGGAGTAATGTTTCTATTTTGCTGCCTTTCCAGTCAGTTCGAAATAATATGGGTGGACGAGGGCTGAACGTCCAGTACAAGTTGTAATAGAGACCCGAAAAAAATAAATAACTAATAAATAGAATCAGCAATATTCCCCCAAGATCCGCAATATATTTTCTATGGTAGGTGGTAAGATCCATAATCAATCACTAGCATAACGCGATGCAATCAAGAGTATTGGCAGGATGATGCTCAATAATGCAACCATCGCTATCCAAAATATAAAAATATACACCCAGCGAATGCCGGCAAGGCGTAAGCCAGACCCCGCGAAGCAGACTATCGCTATGGCGGAGTCGATGGTGTAATTAAGAGGTTTATAATACGTAGGAGCCACTGCCGATATGGATGCCATTGCTACCCAGATAAAGCTTGCCAGCCAAATTGTTGTTTTCGCCCAAGCAGGAAGTATGTCCAGTCCAAGTAAACCGTAATAAGGCTTTGATTTATTCATGTTGTTTCTGCTCTTTGACTGTTACAAACACATTGTTATGGCGTATTGATTCTTAATTGATAGGGATTCGTGGCGTTCCAGTTGCCGTCAACACCTAAAACACGGATATAGTAATAACCAGGCAGTGCGTTTACAAGCTTCACCATTTCAGCAGATTTCTTGTCTTTGGTTGAACTACCTATTAACAGACCAGCAGAACTATATACATAGAGATCATAATTTGCGGGCAAACTGGTCAAATGTATTTGGGGATTGCCAGCGTTGTTTAGATAAAAACGAAACCAGTCTTCGTCGTTTGAAGGGTTGATAAGGTAACGCGAATTTATGTTGGCGGCGGTATCTTGAGTGATCAACCCGGAAAGATCAGGAGCATCGTCAGGAGGCGGCGAAGGGCGGGTGGAAACCGACACTGTTTCAAACGCGCCAATAGATGTGAAGGATAGAGTGTATTCTCCATCTGCATGTAGGATATCAACAGCAGAATTATCGCCCGCTTCAAGAACAGGGGAATTGGACGACAAACTGTAATCGCCCAGTCCAATGTCCATAAAGCGCGGATCGAGATCGAACAAATTATCGTGGACATTGGAATCGGGATGCAGAGTGCCCGAGTACCATGCCAATTCGCATCCACTGAACGAAGGACACAATGAAAAGAGGTTGTAGCGATACTCGATGCCGCCATCGTTGGGGGAAATAATGCGTACGGGTGCAAGTGTTTGCCCAATCAACAGGTTATTGCGTATTAAAGAGGAACTGGGTGGATTACCTGCAACATCCATGGTAATACCTGATTCGCCCCCAATGAATGTGTTATTCTCCAATATGAACTGAATGCCATTACTCTCGCCAGACAACAATATGCCTCCCGCAGTATTGTTTTCAAAGACGATGTTGCCAAGATAGATGTTTTCAAAATCGCTGGATGTAGCATTTTCTACTTCGATACCGTAACTGCCTGAGCCACGCACGGTTAGACGTTCAATGGACACATTGCTAGAAGTTATCTGAAAAGCAGGTTCGCTGAATGGCGGTTTCATAATAGTGAGGCCGGGTTCAAACGAAAAGAGAGTAAGAGGTTTGTTTATCTCTACAGATTCTGTGTAGATGCCTGGGGTTAATGCAATGTATGACCCCGGTTCAGCACGATCAATGGTAGATTGTATGGTAGCAGGCGAAGTTTGCGTAATTGAGGCTTGAACATTCTGGGATTCGCTACAATTAATAATATTTTCCCAAGTATCTATGGTGTTTGGAGGAGATACAAAATCGATGTCTTCACTTCTGTCTAGCTCAGTATCAAAACGTGTGTTGAAAGTGCTTACGGCGTCATTATCATTTGTGCCAAGATTGTACTCCGCCAGATCGAGCCCTATGTAATAATTGCCGAACTCTCCAAATGCGCTAAAATCGAGGTTCTGGCTACCGATTATTAAAAACTCGCCATCCAAAGACATGGATTTTGCGTGGAGCATAGTGGGAACCATTTTGGCGCATAGGGTTTGTCCCGGTTGCAACGAGATACCTGCTGAATCTATGTTTCTCATTAAATTGATTATCGAAGTTGCGCTATATATCTTATCTCCGCCCGTACCACTTAGGATAAATGTAATATCTGCGCCATTTTCTAAAGCTGTTAATATGCCTTCTGTGTAACCCATCGTGCTGTTGGTTTCTGGAGAAGGAGGAAGAGTTATAGATATGGGAAGATGTGTAAGGGGGTCTTCGACATGCCATTGGGGAGAATCTTCAAAATATCTATTCTCTAAAAGAAAGACATTTTGCGTCGCTGCGCTCAATGCGGCTTCGATAGCATCATCAGCAAACTTTTCGCTATCATCCCTGTATAGCGAGAAAACATTTACGCTCCCTGAGGGCGAAATTGTTGTAACTTCAGGTAAATGAGAAATCTCATCTCGAGATGGGGCTGTATCTGTATCATTGCATAAATTGCTACATAATCTAGACTCTGCCCATAATTTATCAAAAACATTCAATGCATTCTGTGCGATGGGACCGGATACCTGAATGCCCATATCCGTTGTTGGGTCATTTTCAGCTAGGTAACTGTCCTGTACGTTGTAGCCCGACACAATGAGTTCGTGACCGTCAACAACCAATATTTTCGCGTGGCTATGAATGCCTGCGTATGGATATGATGGATCAGTGTCCGATTCTCTGTATGATGCAACCTCCACTTTCCATTTGTGATCAGGCGTTTCATCCGGGACATCTAGCTTGTCTAACTCTTTCAACACATTTTCGCGCTGATCTGGTTGAGACTCGTAGTGCTCAAGTCCCAATAGAATGCGTATAGTTACGCCTTTGGCATATTTGCCTGTGGTATCACCTGTAACTTTATGATACAGTTCTTGCACGCCTTTGAGAATGATTCTCCCTGCCGTACTATCTTCCCATATCATTGTGGTAAAGTCTACTTCATAATTTGCTTCTTCAATCAAATCCGCAAGTTTGTCGAAGGCGATTTTCCCTGTTGGGTTGTTGTTTGAAGGGAGTGCAGGCTGTGGGATGTCAATTAACTCTTCAAATTTGTTCAAGCAAAAATTTTGTGGTTCGTCCAGTGAAGACAAAACTGCCTGCTCAATAGGTGACAAAGCGCTTTCATACTCTGAACAGTCATATTTAAGGTTGACAACCAATCGCGCCGCGTTTTGCGCCCCCGGATACCAAACTGGACGATCATAGCCAATTACCCGTCTGAGTTTATAGGAGCCGCTTGAAGGCCCTACATTTTTCTGAATAATCGCTATTGCGTTACCGGAGACCCAATCTGGGCGGTTTATAATTGCTTGAACAATGGTTGTTAGAGGAGGGCTATCCTTTATTTGCCCAAGTGTCCAAGGGTCGGAAGACTGAATGTGCCATGGGACAGATTCCGCAGTTAATGGGCGATTGGTGGGACGGCTGATAAAACTGAATGGGAAGGAGTTTGCAACATTTTCCCCCAAAAAAACTACATTGAGATCATCTGAATAGGGCCCATCCACTGTGAATTCAATATGGGCGTCTTGAATAATTGTCCCAGGGGGAATAGTCACATTGGGGAAACGAAAACCGCTTGTGATAGGTTGACCGGAGCATTCCCCCATATAAATTTCATTTCGAGCCATGGCGTAGGTACAAGAACCGGGAAATATTCCTACCCCTGCGTCGTCTGTGCTGGCTTTCACCCAAAACACACATCTTCCATCTGAACAATCTGAGTCGGGTTGAGATGGTGTATCAGGAGCTGATGCACTAAACGATTGAATGCTTGGATCTTCAGATGGCGGATTGTCAGATGGTTGGCGGGTAGGTTCAAAAGGCTCATCTGTAACCGGTTCTTCAGTTGATTCTTCCGTGGAGGTTTGCGTTAGAGTTGGGGTGGGTGTAAATTCATCAACTGGTTCTTCGGTTGCATCTTCCGCAGGGGTTGGCGTTGATGTAGGTGGAAATTCATAAATTGGCTCTTCGGTCGGTTCCTGAACAAACGTCAGAGTTGGGGTCGAAGTAGAAGAAAATTCATCCTGTGCAGATACTGAAGGCAAAACCAACGCCGAATTTAGGAACACAATAAGAATGACTGGTATTGCAATCAACTTGATGATAGTGTGCTGAGGTTTCATGAAATTCCTCCTGAACATTGATTTGAGTATTGTCTTGATAATGTTAGTATATCCAAAAAGCATTTTGCATCAAGAGATAAATTAAAATGTTTGCCTTTTGGGGGGTGTTTGTAAACTACTTGTAAGTATTAACAAAGTAATGCAGGCGAAAAAATGTTGTGGTCAAAAAAGATTTTTTATGTCATAATGTAACCGCCGCGCGTATCCAGGTGAACGTGACGGCAGGCCAATTGCGTAATACGTGTTACGCAAAATTCAAAAAACGCAAAGCGCAACATTTCATGCGGGGACGGCGCAAAAGCGGACTCTACCTTTATCGGAGGGTACCATGTCAACTGTTACACCAGTCTCAAACAGCACGTCACAGCGCAAGAAGGTGACCACGCTTACGTTCCGCCAGAAGAAGGAACGCGGCGAACCGATCACCATGCTCACCGCCTACGATTATCCAACCGCGATGGCGGTGGATCGGGCGGGCATTGATTCCATTCTCGTGGGCGATTCGCTCGCGATGGTGGTGCTGGGCTATGAAAATACATTGCCCGTCACCATGGAGGAGATGCTTCATCACGCGCGCGCAGTCGCTCGCGGCGCAAAATCCGCCCTGCTTGTGGGCGATATGCCGTTCATGTCGTATCAGGTTTCGGCGGAGGAGGCGCTTCGCAATGCGGGACGCTTCCTGCAACAAGGCGGCATGGACGCGGTCAAACTCGAAGGCGGACGGGAACGCGCCGATGCTGTCCGCGTGATTGTGGGGGCGGGAATCCCTGTGATGGGGCATCTTGGCCTCACGCCGCAATCCATCAATCAACTTGGCGGATTCCGCGCGCAGGGCAAAACCGCTTCAACGGCGAAACGCCTGCTCGAGGATGCAAAGATTTTGGAAGAGGCGGGCGCGTTCAGCCTGGTGCTTGAATCGGTCCCTGTGCGGCTGGCGGAATTCATCTCCAAACAGATTTCGATTCCCACCATCGGCATCGGCGCGGGCGCAGGCTGTGACGGCCAGGTGCTGGTCACGCACGACCTGCTTGGGCTGTTCGACCGCTTCACGCCGAAGTTCGTCAAAAAGTATGCGAATTTCCACGAGGCGATGAACAAGGCTTTCACCGATTACATTGACGATGTGGAAAGCAAGCGTTTCCCTGCTGTGGAACATACCGTCGAAATGACGGATGAAGAGTGGAATGAATTTCTTAAATAAACATGTCATTGCGAGCCGCGCTCTTGCTTTTAGCGGCGAAGCAATCTCGGTAAATTGGGAGATTGCTTCGCCTTCGGCTCGCAAAGACATATAAAGGTGAATAATGAAAAGTGATATTCTTCTTGTTGGTACGGGCGCATTAGCCACTTTGTTCGCGGCACGGTTGAGCGAAGCGGGTCATGACGTTCACATGCTTGGTACGTGGAAGCAGGGACTGGAAGCCTTGAAACAGAACGGCGCATCCATCCTTGATGCGGATGGAAATGGCCGCGCGTACAAAGTCCATGCGACGGATGATCCACGCGAGGTGAGCGGCGCGAAGTTCGCGGTTGTGCTGGTGAAGTCGTGGCAGACGGAGCGTGTGGCGCGGCAGTTGAGGGAATCGCTTGCATTGGATGGTCACGCGCTTACGCTTCAAAATGGACTCGGCAACCGCGAAACGCTCGCGCATGACCTGGGGCCGGATCGCGTTTCATTGGGTGTGACCACCACCGGAGCGACTCTGCTCGGGCCGGGGTTGGTGAGAGCAGGCGGGGAGGGAGTCATCTCCATGGAACGGAATCAGGCTCTCGGTCCGTTGGAGGCGGCTCTTCGTTCCTCCAATTTCAATTTGCAGGTGGTGGACGATGCGCGGTCGTTGATCTGGGGCAAACTGGTCATCAATGCGGCCATCAACCCGTTGACTGCTTTACTGCGCGTGCCGAATGGTGAACTGCTTTCACATCCCAAAGCGCGCAGAATGATGGGCGAACTGGCGCGCGAGACTGCAGACGTGGCGGCGGCGGAACGTGTGCATTTGCCGTTCAGCAATCCCGTGAGCGCGGCGGAGGAAGTGGCGCGCAAAACTGCGAAGAATCTCTCGTCCATGTTTCAGGATGTGCGAAGGGGCGCGCCCACCGAGATCGATGCGATCTGCGGTGCGGTGATGAAACGCGGCGCACAGCATGGAATCAGGACGCCGTACAACAAAGCCTGCTGGACGATGGTCCGCGCTTCGGTGGGACAGGCCATCCCTGCATAAATGTGCAAAATGGGTGACTTTCATCCATAATAGTTTGTGATTTCGTTTTCTGTCCGCTGTTTTCTGCGCATGGTAAGATAAAGGAAACTTGGTTCTCCTGTTTTTAACGGGAATCTTTTTCTCAACCACAAAGGAGACAAAGGGTCACGAAGGGAAAAAACCTGAAAACATCCTTTGTGTTCCTTTGTGACCCTTCGTGGTAAGGGTTTTCCCGCCAGGAACGGAAGAGCTGGAAACTCTTATCGTTGGAGGTGTCCGCCATGCGCAGATGGTTTTTGATTTTGATGACGGGGATTGTGTTTGCATTTCCCAATCTTGCTTTTGCCCAATCGGATTTGACGCTTGTCCACGTGGGCGTGCAATTATGGCCCGAATACGATCAGCCCAGTATGCTGGTCATCACCGATTTTGAATTGCCGGCTGATACATCCCTGCCGGTGAATTTGACCTTCCGCATTCCGAGCGACGCGAATTTGATCGCCGTTGCAAATTACACGACCGATGGCAATCTTGCCAATGCCGTTTTCGAGGGGCCAAAAGAGGAGGGGGAATGGCAGTCCTTTACGGTTTCTGTGGATTCGATGGCGGGGCGTTTTGAATATTACCAGCCGCTTTCCTTCAACGGCAGTCAGCGTATCTTTTCCTACCTGTGGGATGGTTCCTATGCGGTGGAGCAGTTCAGCATCCGCGTGTTGGAGCCGTTGAGTGTAACCTCCCTGAAGACCGAGCCCGCATTAACTTCCATTTCAGAGGAGAGCGGCCTCAAATATTATGAAGGCGATCCCATCAAACTGACGAGTGGACAGCAGTTTGCTCTAACGCTCGATTACGAAAAGACAACCGATGCGTTGATCGCCGTCCCGCAGGGAGTGGAACCGGCCGCGCCGGTGAACGAAGATACCCCCGGCCGCGTGTCGTTGAGCAATTCACTGCCGTACATCATCGGCGGGCTGGGCGTGATCATGATCGTGGGCGGAGTTGTCTATTACTGGCAATCAGGCCGCAGGGCCGAAAAGCCGCGCCGCCGTTCCCATGTTCCTGCTGATGAATCCGAGGGCGATGTGGATACATATTGTCCGCAGTGCGGCTCGCGCGCAAAAGCGGGTGATCGCTTCTGCCGAACCTGCGGCGCAAGGCTGAGGCATCAGGAAGAATGATACTGCTCAAGCCGCCGTCTCGGCGGCTCTTCGAGGTGGCAGCGCCTTACCAGGAAAACCCTGCGCCGGGGCTTGCCCTGAGCCTGTCGAAGGGACGGCGCAGGGAGCAAGTTGAAATCTCATGAACCAACCCTCTCTGATTGTCATCTACTTTTTTTACGGCCTCGCTTTCTTCAGCATGGGGCTGCTGGTGGCGATGGAGGGCGGACGCTCCACCGACGCGCGCCTGCGCATGGCGTTGCGTCCGCTGGCGGGGTTTGGGCTCGTCCATGCGGCGCATGAATGGCTGGAAATGTTCAAGGCCATGGGGCATTTCAACGATTTCATGCTCTCCATGTATCCCCACGTTGCGCTTTCGATCCTGGCTTTCTCTTTTCTCTCGCTCGCCGCGTTTGGCGCATATCTTGTGCTGGGGAGCGAATCCACCTGGAGGGTGAGTCTCATCATTCCGCTTGGGTTGGAGGCGGTGTGGGTGTACGGCCTGCTGGCGTTCAAAGGCCATTACCTTCCCGATGAAATGTATCCCGTTGCCGACGTATGGACGCGGTATTCCATCGCCATCCCTGCGGGTCTGCTCGCGGCGGCGGGACTCATCATCCAACAACGCGCATTTCGCCGCGCGGGACTGGTAAGTTTTGGGAGGGATAGTTTGTGGGCGTCGGTGGCCTTTGGCTGGTACAGCCTCGTCGGTCAGGTTTTTACCCGGCCAAGCCAACTGCCTCCATCCACGTTTCTCAACACGGAACTGTTTCTTGCCATTTTCGGTTTTCCGGTTCAACTCCTGCGCGCGTTGACGGCGGTGTTTGCTTCGATATTCGTCATCCGTTTTTTGCGCGCCTTTCAAGTGGAAAGCGACCGCCAGATCGCCGAATTGCAGGAGGCGCGTTTGCTCGAATCACAGCAGCGCGAACAATTGCGCGGCGAACTCTTTCGCAAAGTGGTGAGCGCGCAGGAAGCCGAACGCCAGCGCATCGCCCGCGACCTGCACGATGAAACGGGCCAGTCGCTCACGGCCATCGGCATGGGCTTGCGGGGTCTTTCCGATGTGAGCGATGAAAAAAGACGGCGCGAGACGCTGAGTCACCTGCAATCCCTCACATCCGATGCGTTGAAGGAATTGCAGCGCATCATTGCCGACCTCCGGCCTGCTCATCTCGACGATTTGGGTTTGTCCGCCACCTTGAGATGGTACGCTTCGCGCATTCACGAGCTCACCTCCATCCATGTGCGCGTGGATATCGAAGGCGACGAACCCGCGCTCGACGACGCCGTGAAGATCACCATCTTCCGCATCGTGCAGGAGGCGTTGACCAACATCATCAAGCACGCCGATGCCACCAACGTGAATGTCCATTTGTATTATCGCAATGACGAGGCCATGATCTTCATCCGCGATAACGGCCGTGGTTTCGACATGAACGCCGTGCAAAGCCGTATCGAGCGCGCCTCGCTGGGGCTGGCAGGGATGGAGGAACGCGCCATGCTGTTGGGAGGCTCGCTGGATGTCCGCTCGCGCCCGAGTTACGGCACCGAGGTGGAAGCGGTGATTCCCTACCGATTGAAGAAAGCGGAGGTCAACGATGACACGTCTGTTGTTGGTGGATGATCATGCCGTGGTGCGTTCGGGGCTGAGAATGCTGTTGAGTGGTCACGAGGAAATGGAAATTGTCGGGGAGGCAGGTTCCGCGATGGAGGCGTTGCAGGAAGCGGAGCGGTCCCGACCCGATGTCATTCTCATGGACATCGGCCTGCCGGATAAGACCGGCATCGAGGCCACCCGCGAGATCAAACGAAAATTCCCCGACGTCAACGTGGTGGCCTTGACCATTCACGAGGACGAGGAATATTTCTTCCAGATGCTGGATGCGGGCGCTTCGGGCTACGTGCCAAAACGCGCCGCGCCAGAAGAACTGCTCACGGCCATCCGCGCGGCGGCGGCGGGGGAGGTGTATTTGTATCCCTCGCTGGCGAAACTGCTCGTACGCGATTACCTGAACGCGGATCGTCCCGCTGAGGAGAAGTTGAATCTCGACGGCCTGACCGACCGCGAACGCGAAGTGCTCACACACCTGGCCGAGGGCGCAAGCAACGACGAGATCGCCGCCGCCCTCGTCATCAGCCCCAAGACCGTGGAACGTCACCGCGAAAACATCATGCGGAAGTTGAATTTACATTCCCGCTCTGAACTGGTGAGGTATGCGATACGGAAGGGGATCATCAAGGCGTGAGAAATGCGTGGGAAGTGATACGTGTTCAGTTCCGGCAAGTGCCAGGATGCCATGAGGCAACCAATGCAGTCGGGTGACGGGTTGTGTCAAAGCGTTGCCGAAGGTTCCTGAGAATGGGAAGCAAAACGACAGCTATGCGTGAGGGAAAACCTTATGTCCGGTTCGAGGTGGCAGGGAACGGAGACCAGGACCAAAATCCCGGGTGCCATTCCCTAACCCTGCCAGTGGATGGCGTGGATTCTACGGCATTCTTTCTACGCCCGAACAGAATCCTGCTCCCAAAGTTTTATCTCGTCCCGCTCACTCACCGCAAGCTGTTGACACGTCCTTTTGCAAAACAGAATCTGCATGAAAAAATCAATTGAAGCGAAGTAAAATTAGCGGTGGAAAGAAGGAGTAAAAATGACCCTCCAGCAGATCACGATTGAAATTCCAGACAAGGTGCTTCTGGCAGAAAAGACCGACGCCGAGTCTTTTGGGCGTGAAATTCGCATGTTGGCGGCTGTCAAGTTATTTGAAATGGGCAGGCTTTCTTCCGGGCGAGCATCTGAACTTGCGGGAATGTCCAGAGTTGAATTCCTGCTCAGCTTGAGCCGCTACAAGGTTTTCCCTTTTGCCGCAGAACTGGATGATTTAGAAAACGCTCATGCTTAAAGCCGTCAGCAACACTTCGCCGCTTTTATATCTGTATCGCAGCGGTGGTATTGAATGGCTGCCAAAGTTGTTTGATGAAGTTTGGACGCCCGAAGCCGTCAGAAATGAACTGCAAGCAGGGCGAAACAAAGGTTACGATGTTCCCAATCCTGATGATTATTCCTGGTTGAATATCGTCAATCCAAAATCCACGCCTTCCGAATGGCTTGCTTTGGATTTGGGCGCAGGAGAAATTGCGGCAATGGCTTTGGCGTTGGAAAATTTGGACCGAGTGGTTTTACTTGACGACATGCTTGCGCGCCGAACCGCTCAAGTGGCAGGCTTGCAGGTTTGGGGAACCCTGAAAGTTTTATTGGAAGCAAAATCTCACGGCTTGATTGATGAGATTGAACCGTATGTAACAAAATTAAGCGATTCTGGCATGTGGGTTTCTGCTGAAGTCAAACAGCGCATTCTTAAATTGGCAGGCGAGTCTTAAGGTCAAAAGCGGGCTAACAAAGCACAGTGCGCCCTGAAAAGTCATCGTCTGCTCATTGGTTGCGGGTCTAGTTTTGGCAAATGCCAGAACACCATGATCCTTCGCTCGGATACAAGTCCGCAAAGTCCTGGTCGTTCAATGTGACAAACAATTTGTCGCCAATCAGCCGATCGGCGCTGTCCTTTGCCAGCAGACTTCGCCCGATCCGTTCCGTTTCACTCGGCATTGACCATGGTTCTTGCGCTTTTAGACACATCGCTACCTCCGTCCCCTATCTTAGCTCGCTCTCAGTTCGCCAACAGTATCTTACGAAGTGACCGTCATCTTGACGCCTTTGTGTAATGTTTTAAGCGATTTGCGAAAACGACAAAAAAGGGGAATATAATCAAAACCGAAGCCAAAATTTTCATCACTGCTCAAGGAGGAGCTTATGAGAAAAAGGTCAACGCTTTCGATCATCGTTATTATGCTTGTCTTGTCGCTCGCCTGCCAGGCTTTGGTCAAGCCTGCGACGCCCACGCCTGAACGCATTGTCCCTTCTGCAACTGATGCGCCTGTTTCAACATCCACGCCGTTGATTGGGTTGGTGTACGGCACACGGGATGATACGACAGGCGAGCAGGCACTCTGGCAGATCGGGGAAGACGGCGCGCCTCACATGATTTTATCGGGATACGACTACGCTGAATTTTCTCCCGATGGAACGCAGGCGGCATATTACGATAATGTCTTTGAAAGCGGCTCAGGCTGTACGTGGCTGGCGGATTTTGCCGAGGGGCAGGTCAGGCCGTTGGATTGCGTATCAACTGTCAGTATAGATGAAGCGTCTTTTCCTGCGTCCGTTCTGTCATGGCCGCAGAATGATCCCGACACGTTGATCGCTATTTTGAATCAAACAGGCGGCGGCATGGGCGGTTCCAGCGGTTATTTGGGGACGATCTCGCTGAAGGATGGGACAAAGAAAATTCTCGATCCCCGGAATCAAATACAAAATGCAGAACTTTCCCCGGACGGAAAGTTCATTGCCTATGGCTCTTATGATGTCCAATCCTTTCGGTCTTTGGGATGGTTGTATTCCGCGGACGCCGGTGTGGTGCAATTCGACCCGAAAGCCTATGGAGCAGATTACCCGCAAGTTGATAATCCCTCCTGGTCGCCCGATCAAAAACAAATCGCGTGGGGGTTGATGGGAAAGGAATTCGATTCTGCAATCGGTGTTTTTGATCTGGAAAGTAAAACGGCGAACATCCTCCATTCATATCAGCAGGGCATTACGCCGGATATGCGCCCAACTCCGCCGGCTCCCGTTTGGAATTCGGATGGTCAGTGGCTGATCGTTGAAATCAATGCGCAGGGAAAAGATGGACAAAACGATGTTGACCAAAGCGGCGACTGGCTTTTCCGCGCGGATGGCAGTGAAAAATATAAAGTTGACGGCAACTTCATCAGTTTAAGCCCCGATAATAATTGGGTTTTGATTATTGGCCGGGGCGCTGATAAACTGGAATTGAGAGTCTCCAGACTCGATGGCAGCGACGTGAGTGTTTTGGGTGAAGTGGATGATTATGTTCGCTCCGCGCTTTGGAGCCCGGACGGACGAACCCTGGCCTTTGTGGATGCGGGCCAAAAAATCCATTTCACTGAGACAGCCGTTTGGGATGTTTATGAAGCAACGGGTATTGAGGCATCATCAGATATTTCTTTGATCGACTGGGTTCCTCCGATTCAATCAACGTTTGAATCATTGACCGTGCTTCCCACCCCCACGCAATCACTTGTATCGGATTTCTCCTGCCCCAACGCCCCGCCCACCCGCCTTCAAATTGGCGCTACAGGCCGCGTCACCTACACCGATGGCTCGACCATCCGCCTCAGGTCCGCGCCCGAAGCGGGGGACAACGTCATTGATCAATTGCCCGAAGGGACGGAGTTTGAAGTCATCGAAGGCCCCGTTTGCACTCCGCGCATTGATCGCACCGATGCCTTCGTCTATTGGAAGGTTAAAGTCCCATTACGGAATGGCATCTCTGGCTGGGTCGCCGAAGGCAGTTTCACTGCCTATTTTATCGAACCCTGGCCGTAGGAATCTATCAAAGGAGAAACCAATGAAGACGAAACGACCTATATTTATTATTTCGATCATGCTTGTTTTTGTGCTTGCTTGCCAAACCCTGCTGGCGGGCGGGAGCGGCACCGAAATCCCGGTTGCATCCACCGAGGCAAATTCACAGCAACAGGAATCCCAATCCGCTTCATCGCTGTTGGCCGGGTTGACTTACCAAACCTTCATGCGCGACTCTCCCACAACCAGTCAGGAATACTGGCAGTTTGGCGAAGACGGCAACCTGCACAAAATATTCGAAGAGCCGAAGGTCATGTATGGTCCCAACTTCTCACCGGATGGAAGAAAACTGGTGTACACAGGTTACGGCCCCGAGTTTTGTACCTGGCTCGTGGATTACGATGCAAAGCAGGTTTCGCCATTGTCCTGTCAGGGATCGGATCATGTTCACATCGTTTTGGATTGGCTTCCCGGTCGCGCCGATACCTTGCTTGCCCTCAAAGGATATGATGTGGGCGTTGGATCGTCCATTGGCAGTCCAGAGACTCT
>JBBIUO010000066.1:0-14142 GCA_037440205.1 Chloroflexota bacterium | reverse complement strand
ACAAGTAGACAAGTAGACAGGTAAACAAGTAGACAGGTAAACAAGTAGACAAGTAAACACGTCATTCCATGTGTACCTGTCTACCTGTGTACCTGTGTACCTGTGTACCTGTCTACATCTACAATCCAAAGGAGAGAACATGAACAGCGATAGCGAAATGAAGGAAATTTTATTGTCCGTAAAAACGATTGCCAGCGTGGGGTTGTCTTCGAGCGATGAGAAGGAAAGTTATTGGATCGTCCTGTATTTGAGGGAACAGGGCTATCGCATCATCCCGGTCAACCCGAAAGCGACGGAAATCTTCGGCGAAAAGGCGTATCCCGATCTGTCTTCCATCCCCGATAAAGTGGACGTGGTGCAGATCTTCCGCAAGCCGGAGGATGTGCCGCCCGTAGTGGACGAGGCCATCAAGATCGGCGCGAAGGTGATCTGGATGCAGGAAGGCATCAGCCACGAAGAAGCCGCACAGAAGGCCCGCGCGGTTGGATTAAAGGTTGTGATGAACGCCTGTATGCGCGCCACGCATCGCAGGTTGGTTGGGCCAAAGCCGATTGGGTTGTAATTATGTAGGTCACGCTTGAAGCGTGACCTACCTTTTTTACAGACACCCATTCAATTCAATCGCACGCGGATCGCGGCCAAAGGCCAGGCGTTTGGCCCAGGTGCTGGGGAAATTTTTCAACGCGCGTGAATCCATCGTCGTATGTGCGCGAATATTCCAACCTGCCGACTCGAGATTCTCACGAATCTGCTCCGCGCCATCTTCGAGAGACCGACCCTGCTCGGCCAGCGCGCCGCTGTTCAAGCGGACATCCAACGAGGCGTTTGAACCCAAAATGGATTCAAGCCCGAGCATGAGTCTTGTGTCGTTGCTCGATAAACTTTCGAGCAGGCTTCCCCACGGAAAATTGATGGTGACGTGCGAAACGAGTCCATTCAACTCATGTGGTAACGCCTGCGCGCTGGCAATGACGAAGAGCAGGTTCGGCAGGCTGACGCGTGAAACTTCGTGCAGGTTCTCGCGGCACGAGTCTATGCCGATGACGAAGCGGTTGGGAAATGTCTCAGCGTGGCAAAAGGCAAATTTGCCGTCACCAGTTCCCAGGTCAAGCAAGATGCGGTTGTAGTTTGCGAGTCGCGCGTAAAGATCGGTCAAATCCAAATCATGGGACGTTCTGCCCCGAATCGTTTCCATTTGAAACCTCCAATTTGTCGAATTGAGAAAGAGCGACAAATTGGAGCGGGGCGGAGCGCGAGCCGCGCGCTTAAACGAAAATAGACGGCGTCAGGCGCCGTCGAGATCGTCGGGCGTTGGTTTGTTACCGGTTAGGGGGAATGAAACTTAGCAGGGAGGGCGTGCGGTGTTCATGAAAAAATTTTAGCACAGCCTGCGCGGAATGCGCGTTAGAGTTATCGTAGAAAAGTTTACAGGGGTTTTACAGCGCAATGACAGGGGCGTAATTTGCAATCTGTAGAATGGGGACATAAGAAAACGGAGAAACCCATGAAAACAAAAACCTTTTTGATCCCGATGTTCATCCTCATGTTGACTCTCGCCGCATGTGGCGCGCCGTCTGGCATGAAGCCCGAAGATTTGCAGAAACCCTCTCTCAACCCGGCTGGGACTGTATTGCCCCAGGAACAGCCGCCTCAAAACCAGCCTGCTGTTGCGAACACAGGCGCTTCCACCTTCACCGTCACCAATCCAACCAGCGGAGCAAGTCTCTATGCGGCCGTGTATTACCCGGCTCACTGGGATGGGCAATCCAAACTGCCCGCGCTTGTTTTGGTGCCCGGCGGGAGCGGAGCCAGCGGCGGCTTCCTCAAGCAAAACCCTGCGGGGCAATCCGCTGTATCTGCGATCACCGACGCCGGGTATGCCGCAATCATCTTCGATCCCGATGGGCGCGGACAAAGCGCTGGAGCGGAGGATTACGATGGATTCATTCAACAGGATGGACTCGCGGAAGTGATTCGCTTCGCTTCGACCGTGCCGGGAATTGATCCTGCTCAAATCGGCATGGTCAGCAACTCATACGGGATCACCATGGCGGCGGGCGCGCTGGCGCGACACCCCGACCTGCCCGTCAAATTTTTGATTGACTGGGAAGGCCCTGCGAATCGACTCGACACCGGCGGATGCGACAGCGATCACCTCGGGCATTTGACCGAAATCGCCACCTGCGACGATGAAGCCTTCTGGGCAGAGCGCGAAGCCAGCACGTTCATTTCGCAGATCCGCGTGCCGTACCAGCGCATTCAATCCGAAAAGGATCACGTCCAGCCCGATTACGCCCACACAGTTTTGATGATCAACAGCGCAGTCAATGGCGGCGTTCCCTGGGTACGGCTCAACAACGAAACGCCCAACCAGACTCTCGATATTAATTCCCTGCCGCGCATGTTGCCCGAAAGCATGGATCGTCAACGAGACCAGTTGATCGTCCAGTACGCGCAGGAGTTGTTTGGTCAATGATGCGTAGTCGACGTTCTCTAACGTCGGCTTTGAAAAAGGAGAAAATAAAATGAAACGCACACTTGTTTTCCTCTCATTGTTGGTGATCGTCTCCCTGGCTTGCTCACTGCCTGCCGCGCAAACATCGTCGGCGCAGGAACAGGCCGCAAAATCAGAAACCCAGCCTCAAGTCCAGAATGAAGCGGGCGAAGCCGTCCTGTATTTCAGCATCGGCATGCACATCGAGCCGATGGGCGAAACCGCGCAGGGATTCGACGGCGGAAAGGGTGATTATCACCAGCCGCAATTCTTCGACAGGCAGGTGCAGGACATCCTCGCCGTCACACAGATCGTCGAAGCGCACGGCGGGCGGATGACAATCCAGGCGCAATCGCCATTTACGACGGTTGCAATCGAATCTGGCAATACGATTCTCGCCGGCCTCGCTTCACGCGGACATGAAATGGCTTTGCATTTTCACGAAGACGCGCATCTCGGAAAAAATTCAACGGCATTGAATGTCCAGCAATGGTGTGATGTGATGAAGGAGGAAATTTCCTACATCACGCAGGCAAGCGGCGTGACCGACATTCGCTATTGGAGCGGAGGCAATTTGTATCCGAATGTTTACGAGGCCGCCGAGTGCGCCGGGCTGGATGTGAACAGCGATTGGAAAAATCCGCAGTTGCAGGAAACGCCGCTTGAATTTGTGGGTGTGAATCCGTGGCGGCCTGCGGGCGGCACCGACGGCGTGAATCTCGCCGCGTTTGCACAGCATGATCCAAACGGCGCGGTCGTTTTCCTGCCCGAAGGCCAGTACGACAAAACCAATTTTGCATCCATGCGCCGCAGTGACGATGCGGGCGGCGACGAAGCCTACTTCGAATATCTCAAGCAAAATTTGTACGCTTCGCTCGAAGCCGCCGAACCAAACAAGGTCAACGTCTTTCACTTCACCATTCATCCTGGAGAATTTCGCGGCGACCCGCAACATCCGTTCGAAGTCATCGAAAAGTTTTTGACCGAGGTGGTTGATCCACTCGTCGCCAGCGGACAGGTGCGATGGGCAACGTTTTCTCAAATGGCCGATGCCTACGCCGCGTGGGAACAGGCAAACCCCGGCGTGAACCCAAGATAAATGCGCAGAACATCGGAAGTATTTCGTAGGAACATTTGCATCTTACCGGACAGGAGAAATTGGTTTATCTTTAAAGCGTACGCTTCACCGAAAGGAAACAGCCATGCTCGATCTCAAACGCCTGCCATTTCTCCTGTGTATTTTCTCCCTTATCTTGATCCAGGGTTTCGTCGGTGCGCCGGCCGCCAGCCCTGTTCATGCCGCCGGGGGGACGTATTACGTTTCCACCACCGGCAATGACGGCAACCCCGGAACCATTGACCAGCCCTGGCGCACCATCCAGCACGCGGCGGATTTGGTGGGCGCGGGCGATACTGTGTTGGTGCGCGGCGGAGTCTACAACGAGGCGGTTTTCATCCATGTCTCCGGTTCCGAAGCGGGAGGGTACATCACGTTTCAAAGTTATTCCGGCGAAACAGCCATCCTCGATGGGAGCGGGTTTTCCTCCCCGGGGGGAGATCGGGGCTTTTTGATCCAGGACCAGCAATACGTTGTCCTGAACGGGTTTGAAATCCGCAACTACACCACCTCGCAGGCGGATGCCACACCGATGGGAATCTTCGTCACCGGCGCATCGCATCACATTCAACTGCTCAACAATCACGTTCACGATATCCGGACGTTGAACGAAGCCAGCGGCAACGCGCATGGAATCGCTGTGTACGGTTCTTCGGCGCCCGCCTCCATCCATGACCTGTTGATTCAAGGCAACGAATTGAACAACCTGCAATTGGGAAACAGTGAAGCGCTTGCCCTCAACGGGAATGTGGAGTTGTTTACCGTGAGCGGCAACACCGTGCACGACAACGACAACATCGGCATGGATTTCATCGGCTTCGAAGGCGTCTCGCCCAACTCCGCCTACGATCAGGCGCGGGACGGCGTGGTCAGCGACAACACGGTCTACAACATTGACACGCTCAACAACCCGGCCTACGGCGGCGAGCAGGCCGCGGCGGCCATTTACGTGGATGGCGGCACGCGCATCGTCATCGAACGCAACCGGGCATATCAATCCAACATCGGCATTGAGATCGCCAGCGAACATCAAGGACGCGCCACCAGTTACATCACGGTGCAAAACAATTTAATTTATCGCAATCATGTCGCCGGGCTGGGGATGGGCGGCTACGATACCCTGCGCGGAAGCACGGAAAACTGCATCATCGTCAACAACACTTTTTACGAAAACGACACCAATCAAAGCGGGAGCGGCGAGTTGTGGCTTCAATACGATGTCAGCGACAACATCATTCAGAACAACATCTTCGTTGCCAATTCGCAAAGTTGGCTCATCACCAACGCCTACACACAAAACCAGAATAATGCGGTGGATTACAACCTGTTCTTCGCCCCTGCCGGAATTGATAACAGCGAATGGCAATGGAAGAATGTCTCCTATTCTGGATTCGCCGATTATCAGGCCGGTACCGGCAACGATGCCCACTCCCTGTTCATGGACCCGCATCTTGCCAACCCGACGACTGGTGACTTTCACCTGATGGCTGATTCTCCCGCAATAGATTCGGCGAACTGCGCGAACGCTCCCGCCGACGATTTCGATGGCGATCTTCGTCCTGGCGGCGCGGGTTGCGACATCGGCGCGGATGAATTTTCCACACAACTCTTTGCCGACGTACCGTCCGATTATTGGGCAAGGAGTTGGATCGAAACCTTGTACAACGCCGGCATCACCGGCGGATGCGGAACGAATCCGCTCATCTTCTGCCCCGATGCCTCTGTCACTCGCGCACAAATGGCGGTCTTCCTCGAACGCGGCATGAACGGCTCCGCTTACAACCCTCCCGCCGCAACAGGCACCGTCTTCAGCGACGTTCCCGCCGATTATTGGGCCGCCGCGTGGATCGAACAACTCTTTGCCGATGGCATCACCGCCGGGTGCGGCGCAAACCTCTACTGCCCCGAAGACGTTGTCACCCGCGACCAGATGGCGATCTTCCTCCTGCGCGCAAAACATGGTTCGGCTTACGCTCCGCCGCCCGCCACCGGCATCTTCGCCGAAGTTCCCGTTGATTATTGGGCCGCCGCATGGATCGAGCAACTGGCTTCCGAAGGCATCACCGCCGGGTGCGGAGGCGGCAATTATTGTCCGAGTCAGCCGGTTACCCGCGCGCAGATGGCCGTCTTCCTCGTGCGCACCTTCAATCTCACGCCGTGACATTCTCCGAAATCGTTTTTTGAAAGGAGATTTCCATGTCTTTCGTTTCCCGATCCTTTCTGATCATTTCTCTTTTGTTGACCGCTTCCCAGTTCCTGCCCTTGGGGGATGGCTCGGCCGTCGAAACAGAATCAGTTCAGGGCGCGGTCATATCGCCGCCTCCCGCCGGATATCTCTATCATGGAGTCTATCCCGGCGGAGTCACCGGCGAAGAAAGCGACGTCACACTCGACGACCTGCTCTCCTACGAAGCGGCTTCGGGCAAGACCGCGGCCTGGGTCTATTTTTCGCACAACTGGTATCAGGGGCGGGGATTCCCGCTTGCAACCGCCACATGGATTCGCGATGCGGGCAGTGTGCCATACATTCGACTCATGCTTCGCTCCAGCGCTGACCAAAACGTGGACGAGCCGCTCTACAAACTGCAAGCCATCATTGACGGGCAGTTCGATACAGACTTTCATGCCTGGTGCGCCTCTGCCCGCGACTTCGCCTCGGCGTTGATCGCCGAATACGGCACGGAGGTCAACGGCGAATGGTTTTCGTGGAACGGCGTTTGGAACGGCGGCGGCACAACCAACGGCTACGGCGACCCGACCCAACCCGACGGCCCCGAACGTTTCCGCGATGCCTATCGCCACATCATTCAAATCTGCCGCGACGAAGGCGCAGCCAACATCACCTGGGTCTTTCATCTCAACGCCGGCGATTATCCCGAGGAAAGTTGGAACGCCTTCGAAAATTACTACCCCGGCGACGATTGGATTGACTGGGTCGGAATCAGTTTCTACGGCGTGCAAACCCCGATGGATGACTACTGGGCTGAGTTCCGCGAAGGCATGGATTCCGCCTACCCGCGCGTGGATGCAATGACCGCGTCCAAGCCCATCTTCGTGGCGGAATTTGGCGTGGCGAAAAATAATCCAAACGGCGACCAGGCGCAATGGGCGCGCAACGCGCTGACCGACATCACCACCTTCCGCTGGCCGCGCCTGATCGGCTTCTCGTGGTGGAACGAATACTGGCAGAACGACAGCAACCCCGCGCACGACACCACCATGCGTTTGCAGGATAACCCCGAACTCGCCACCGCCTTTCAGGAATTATCCGGCGCCAACCCAATCGTGTTGGGGCGGCTCAACATCGCCGGGCAAACCTTCACCGACGTGCCAGTCACTCACTGGGCGTGGAGTTGGATCGAAGCCCTCTACGCCGCGGGCATCACCGGCGGATGCAGTACAAACCCGCCGATGTACTGCCCTGATTCATCCGTCACACGCGCGCAAATGGCGGTCTTCCTCGAACGCGGCATGAACGGCTCGACCTACACTCCTCCCGCCGCAACCGGCACAGTCTTCACCGATGTGCCTGCCGATTATTGGGCCGCCGCATGGATCGAGCAACTCTTCGCCGATGGAATCACCGCTGGGTGCGGCACAAATTTGTACTGCCCCGAAGATGTCGTCACCCGCGACCAGATGGCGATCTTCCTCCTGCGTGCCGAACACGGAGCAACCTACACCCCGCCGCCTGCGGCCGGCGTCTTCGCCGATGTGCCAATTGATTACTGGGCCGCCGCGTGGATCGAACAACTCGCCTCCGAAGGCATCACCGCCGGGTGCGGAGGCGGCAATTATTGTCCCGCCCAACCCGTCACCCGCGCCGAGATGGCCGTCTTCCTCGTGAGAACCTTCAACCTCGCGCCATAAGTGCCGCAAACTTCAGTTTGCGCCCAAGCAGGCAACTGCGCAGTGTTGAAACAAAATCTTCGCGGCTGGCGTAGTTTTCACAGAGTAATACCGTAACAACCCACCAACCGAAAATATTTTTTCAACGCGGCAATTTCGCCCCGTTCTCTTCAACGCGCCATTTTTACGAAAGGATTCCAAAATGAGACTCTTCCTCACCCTGACTTTGATCTCCCTCCTGGCAGTTTCCTGCGCCCCGGCACCGCTTCCAACTCAACCGACAACTGATCCTGTCACCCAAACAGCGACCTCCCCGGAGCCGCCACCCGCCACCGCCTACATCTCCTTCATCATCAACGTCCACGATTGGACTCACCCCGAAGAAAGCGCCGACCTTCTGCTCAAACTCGTTGACCTCTTCGAGAAATACAACGTGCGCGGCGATTTTTATTTCACCGCCGAGATCACCCGCAAACTTGCAGAAAAACGCCCCGACGTCATCGAACGATTCAAGAATTCGGACATGACCATCAGTTACCACGTCCGCCCGCCGCACCCGCTCTACACCGGCTTCGACTCGCGGCTGAAGAATCTCAGCAATGCCGGGTTGTACCAAACCCTGCTCGATTACGAAACCTACGCCTTGAATCTCGAAACGGGTGATTTGGATAAATCCCAGCCCGGCGGATACACCTACGTGGCACAGGTCTTCGGGCGGAATCCCGTTGTCACCCCCGCGCCCAACAACGACCCGCGCATCAAAGACGCCGCGCAAAAAGTCTACGCCAGTTTGGGCGCGCAAATGACTTTGCTTTATCACGAGGAAGGCACGAAAATTGATCAGCCGTTTGAATACGCCAATGGCCTGTTGGTGCGTCCCAGCGATTTCAGTGTCACGCGCACAACCAGCATTGACGGCGCCGATAATTTTTGGTGGAATTTCATGACGAGTCCCGATGCCGCGAAATACAACCCGACGAAGATGCTGCAAGGTCAACTGGCGGAGTGGCAGGAGCAAACTGGAAGTTTGCCGTACAGCCGCGCGCCGTTCATCACGTCACTCATTCACGAAAATAATTATTACCGTTCTGGAGCAGAGGGGTGGACAAGCATCTACTTTGACATGAACGGCGCGAAGAAAGGCAACCCGCTCCCGCTGCCGTATGATTTGAACGCTCCCGACCCATCCAAACTCCGCACACCCGAAGACCAGCAGGCCATCTTTGCCGCCTACGAAGAGATGGTGGCCTACGCCGCCGCGCATCTGACTGCCGTCACTTCGGAGGATATTTTGGAGATGGCGAAACAATGAAACGATCCCTTATCTTTCTAACGATGATTGCAACCGCATCCCTGGCCTGCAATCTGACGAGGAATGCCGCGCCTACTGTCTCCGCGCCGGTGGAAGTGGCCGCGACTTCCACACAGGTTCCGTCTCCATCGCCACAGAATCCGTTCGGAGCGATGATCAGCGGGGAGGATATCGTCCGACCTGAGATCATACAGATCGTCAACGAGCTCGGCGCGAAATGGGTTCGGGTGAACGTCAGCCTCGGGAACCGGAAGCAGGATTACGGTCCGTTTTTGGAAGCGGGGATCAATCTCGTGTTGACGATCCGCAACAATGATCCATCCAATGCGGATACAACTTATGGCACAGTGAATGATTGGCCGCGCGCGGGGTTCCCGTATTTGGACAAGGGCAAGTATCAACAAAGCGTGCGCGATGTGCTTACACCGCTTCTGCCATATCTTGCGAACGGCGCGCAGGTTTGGGTGCAGGCCGAAAACGAAGTGGGCGACGCCGCGCTCAACCCGAAGGGAGTTTATTGGCGCGGCACAACCGATCAATATTTGAACCAACTCCGGGCGTTGTATGAGGCGGTGAAATCCGTCAACCCGGATATGCCTGTGGTGTTGAGCAGTTTCACGTCCGAGGGGCTGGACGCGGCCATTGATCCAGCCGACAAACGTCACGAGTATTCGTCTACTCATATCACGCGCCTGCTCACCGAAGGCCAATACGACGCGGCCGATCTGCATTTCTATGGCTGTGTCGAGGACATCTCCGCAAAAGTGAAATGGGTCAGGGACATCATGCCAGCGGACAAGCGTTGGATTTCGACGGAGGACGGCGGCCCCGACTCGCGCTGTGCGACCACGCCTCATTCCTGGACCGAGGACCTGGCCCGCTTCGAGGAGGTTCAAGCCCAACAAGTGCCTGCTCGCCTCTCCGCCTGCGCCGAGAACGGCGGGAGCATCTGCCTGTGGTTTTCCCTCTTCGATTTGAAAAGGGAAGATGAGGTATTCAGCCATCTCGGCCTGCTCGACCAATCATCCGCGCCGCCGCGTTTCAAGCCCGCGTTTATGGCGTTTCAAAATTTTGTGAAAGGATATCAACAATGAAGAACAAAAGATATTTCATCCCGCTTGCTGTGTTACTCATCGCCTCCCTCGCCTGTGGAAGAGTGACCCCCGCGACACCCGCCGCCTCCACACCGGTGATGACAGCCGCGCCAACCGAACAAATTAACCAGCCTGCGGCTTCATCCAATTCGCCGCGCGGGGAACCATCTGCCAACGCCGGTGATATGAAATTGGATATCACTTATTGCACAGTGGAGGGGGTCGAATTGAAGATGGATGTGTATTATCCCGCGTCGAACGATGGGCCGTGGGCGGTGACGGTGTACGTGCATGGCGGCGGATGGTCGAAGGGAGATAAGGCCGATGGCGCGGGCGCGGCGGACATTCCGTCGTTGCGGGATGCGGGATTTCTCGTCGCGGCGGTGAACTATCGTCTTGCGCCGGAGCATCCCTTCCCCGCGATGATCGAGGATGTGAAATGCGCGGTGCGTTCGTTGCGCGCCCACGCCGCCGAGTACAACATCAATCCCGATACGATCGGCGTATGGGGCGGGAGCGCGGGCGCACATCTGGTTGCCCTGCTCGGCACGACAGACGAAAGCGCGGGCTTCGATGTTGGCGAATACCTCGATCAATCAAGCCGTGTGCAGGCGGTGGTGGATATGTTCGGGCCCAGCGACCTGACCGTGCAATTTGAAGGCGGATATGAATCAGCGCGCCGCGTGTTCGATGGATTCGACGCCGCGCTGGCAAGCCCCGTCACCTACGTTTCGGCGGACGATCCCCCGTTTTTGATCCTGCACGGCGAGGAGGATGAACTGGTGCCGCTCGAGCAATCCCAGATTTTGCTTGCGCGGCTTCAAGCGGCCGGCGTGCCTGCGGAACTGGTGGTTGTGACAAATGCGGCGCATGGGTTCAGGCCCGTGGGCGCAAGCATCAGCCCGTCGAGAGAGGAGATCAGCCAATTGATCGTTGAGTTTTTCGAGAAGTATTTGAGGTAAAAAAAAGCGACGCAGTATCGAACGGCTTTATTCTTCCACAACCCGCATGAGCGGCCAGCCTTTGAAACCCTCCACGGTGAATTCGCGATGGTAGCCCGGATCGTCGCTCGATGAATCCACACATTCGTACCGGACCGTCGAGCCCCGGGCTTCCATCTCCTTGCATGTGGACATGCCGCTCGGCATCCAGATCGGATTCATCGCTATGAAGAGGACAAACGGAAAAATAAAAGCCAGCGCGAGGCCGGCCAACAGTTTCCATCCCAGAAGTTTCTTTTGAAAGGCAAACAGGATGCAGACTGGGAATCCTAACATGCAGATCGGCAGGTAAAGCAGGGGAGCAAATCCCTGATTGGGCGGCGCCGGTGCGACTTTCAGCAGAGATAGAATTGCCGAGAAAATGGGGGCCGCGATGATGGCGAGCATCAACTTAATGGGTTCCGTTTTCATTTTCCATTCTCAGTACTTCACGAAAAGTTGCCCGTAGTGGCGACTTTCCTGACACCGTCCGTCAGGACAGGTGCAGTCGCTTTTTACCCGAACGACTGAAGTCGTTACTACACTTTCGTGATCTACCGATTCTCCTTGTTTTGTCACCTGCTCTTGAAATATTTGCTCACAATGTCGGAATAATCCGCGTCGGTGTGTGAATCAAGGATGCGGAAGAAGTCGTCGCCGGTGACGATCTTTCCCCTGCCCTGGTTGTAGTAATCCTGCAAGAAGGCGAAGAAGGCTTCATCGCCGATCCGCTCGCGTAAATCCTGCATGAAGTGTGCGCCGTTGAAATAGACGATGGTTTTGTACGTGTCGGCATTCTGGCCTTCGTATACGGGGATGTCAATGTTTCCGTGCGGCTCGAAATAGTCAATGCGGTAGGACCACCACCAGGGAACGAGGTCAGGCTGGGTCGCTTCGTAGTAAATGAGTTCCGAGTACGTGGATAGTGACTCGTCGAGCCAGGGTTCTTCGGCCTGGTCGCTGGCAACCTGGTCGAACCACCATTGATGCGCCGTCTCGTGCGCGGCGACGAAGGTGAGATAGTTTTTGTTCGTGCCGTCGTACAGGTTGTAGAAACTCTTGCTGTGAAAATACAGCGCGGAGAATTCCATGCTGTCTTGAAAATCGGCAACGACGATGGAAAGCGTCTTGTGCGGATACAGCCCGAATCGCTGTGAATAAACCTGAATGGCCTGCGCGCTGGCAAGCATGGCGGCCTCTCCCGCCCTTTTGTAAACGGGAAGGGTGTAACTGTAAACGGTCGTATCTCCCACCTGCGTGGATGAGACTTGAAACTCATGGCTGGCAGAAATCGCAAAGGAACGGCCTTCGGTCAATGTGTAGCGGGTGGACTCACCGTTCGGTTCGGCGAATCCGCTGGCGGCGACGATGGGCGGATTCTGCGGATCTGCGAATTTCACGTTGACTTCAAAATCTGCGCTGGGATAGACGAGATATTCGCCATGCGACCACGGTTCACGGATGACCCAATCTCCATCCTTAAACGGCACGACGAATGGATACCAGTTGACGAGATTCATCTGAACCTCGCTGTAGCCGAAAATGCGCGCGCGCTGGCTGTTGACCTGATCCATGTAAGGGAGGAAGATGTTGTAGCGCAGAGTCACCGTCGAAACAGAATCAGGCTCGAGCGGAGTCGGAAGCGGGATGTCGAGTCGGTGAAGGTTGATGGCGTAGTTCGTGAGCGGGACTCCATCCACTTTCAATTCCATTACGAAGAAACAGTTCGGCCAGAAATTCGGGGCAACGGCAAGGGTCAATGAAGTGAGTTGTCCCCCGGTGTGGTTGGGATAAACGATGGTTTCATTCACGTCGAGAAAATGACGGTCATAATCAATGAAGGTGTCGAGTGTGTATTTTTCGCGCGCGGGAATTGGGATTGGCGTGGCGGTTGCAGTTGGAATTTCAGTAGGCGGTGTCGTTGGCGTAAACGTGTCCGCAGGCAAAGCCGTCGGTGTTTGCGGCGCGGAGGATGAACACGCTGTAATCAGCAGGACAAGGAGTGAAATGATTCGGCGCATGGAACTATTTTAACCTTTTGTGTATAATCATGGTATCCGCCTCGATAGTTCAATGGATAGAACAAGGCACTCCTAAGGCTTAGATGTAGGTTCGATTCCTACTCGGGGCACAAATTCTTATGAAACTTTAATACATTTTACCCTTGCCAAAAATAAAAGCCAGTAGTAATATTGCAAACGATGAGCGCTAGGGTGCCCCCCTCACCCTGGCGCTCATCATTTAAGTTGACCGCCAAAATGAATATCCCGCAGGTTATTTGGACGTATTCCAAAGCCTGCGGGATGTTTTGTTATATCAGGCAAAAAGGGAATGAAATATTATCCAACGGAAACAAAACTGGAAACCATGCGGCTTCCATCATGAGGAAGGGAAACGCGGAAGGAAGAGGCTTTGCGCCAGGTTCGCAAGCCCTCCTTTGAGGAGGCGCGTCGGATCATTGACGATGCATTTGCTTCTACAACTACAAACGGATGCAATGGAAAACAAGACAGGCACCTTTGAAACCAGGCGCCTGTCTCTATCACCACTGTGGGGCTTTCTTTTTCTGTCCTGCTTTTGGGGTTCAGTTCAAATCCCCGGAGGTTCTTATTTTGGGGAACATTCCATTTCTCCTTTCGTCTGGAAGATACGCCGAATAAAAATCGAAAGGAGAAGAATCATGAAAGCACGTTACAACCTGCCTGTTCTATTTGTGTTGCTGGGGGCGTTGATCCTCAGCGCGTGCGGAGCCGCCGCACCAGCCGCCACCGAAGTATCCGTGATGGAGGAACCCCTGCCTGCGGTGGAAATGCCAGCCGGCGCCGGTGGAGATGTAAGCCAGGAAGCCGCCAAGGATCAAGGCGCTCCGCCCTCTGACCTTGCTGTTGGCCCGGTCTACAACGTGGGCGGAGAAGCGGAACCCGCCAACGCGGATTTTGCCGCTTCGCACATGATCGTCAAGAATGGGGATGTCAAACTTTTGGTCGAGGATACCGATGTTGCCATTGACCGCGCCACGCAGATCGTTGGCGATTTGAACGGGTACATCATCAGTTCGCGGGTGTGGTTCCAGCCGTATTCCGATGGAGAGAATTACAAATATGCCACCATCACCATCGGGATGCCGGTCGAGCAGTTCGAGCGCGCGCTCAGCCGCCTGCGCGGACTGGCCGTGAAAGTGCTCGATGAAACCGCCACAGGCGAGGACGTGACGAATCAATACGTTGATCTGCAATCGCAGTTGACCAACCTCGAAGCCACGCGCGACCGGATCAAATCCTTCCTCGATGATGCCA
>JBBIUO010000065.1:5883-14170 GCA_037440205.1 Chloroflexota bacterium | reverse complement strand
GCAAGTGGAACGTTGTTTGCCGACTTTCCTCCAACCGATCCGAGTTACTGGGCGATTGACTGGGCGGAGCAAGCCTATCTCGATGGTTTGCTCCCCGCCTGCGGAACAGATAGTGTCAGCGGCAAGCCGATGTTCTGCCCATCTGAATTGGTCAACCGCGGCTGGGGCGCGTATTTGATCGTCAAGGCGAAGAATTTGCCGACGCCGTAAACCGAAAATCAAATGTCAACTTGAATCAAAAGAGCCGGGAGATTTCTCCCGGCTCTTTTGAAATTCTTTTTTCAAGGTATCAACCTGGCGAGGCGAGCCAGCGGCGGACTTCTAAACAGATTGTGGACATCCGTGTAACACCTGCACTGCGCCGAACGCACGCCCGAAGGGCGGGTGCAAGTGTTCGCGGCAAAAAACCCACGCTTCGTGAATTCAATCCTGTCCAAAATGGGAGCGCCGAAATTGTTTATTCCTTACTCATTTCGCTTATTCTTGCGTGTATAATACCCCCCCGGAGGCATTACTCAATTATGGAAATTACCTGGTACGGACATTCCTGTTTTCGGCTCACGGAGAGAAACTTCGTCACCGTGGTCACCGATCCATTCGATAGCAAAAAGATAGGCTACGAGCCGCTGAAACTCAAGGCTGAGATCGTCACCATCAGCCACGACGCGCCCGGTCATAATTTCAGCGACGCGGTCAAAGGCTCCACGCACGTGTTGACCGGTCCCGGCGAATTCGAGATCGGCGGCGTGTTCATCACCGCTGTTCAAACCGACGGCGCGGCAAAAAAATCAAAAGACAGGGTTCGCAACACCGTGTACGTGTTCGATTACGACGGCATCACCGTTGCCCATCTCGGCGACCTGCAACAGATTCCCACACAAAGCGAAGTTGAATTGCTCGGCACCGTCAATGTGGCGCTTGTTCCCGTCGGCGGCGGAACCAGCCTCAACGCTGCGAAAGCCGCGGAAGTCGTCAGCATGTTGGAACCCAATCTCGTCGTTCCCATGCACTATTCCACACCCGATTCAAAAGTGGACCTTGAGTCGATCAATAAATTCCTCAAGGAAATGGGTTTGAGCAAACCCGAACCCCAGCCTCTGCTCAAAGTCACGCGCTCCGGCCTGCCGGAAGAAACACATGTTGTAGTTTTGGATTACCAAAAGGCATAACATGTCGTCGGTCAAAATCATCATGACCTGGGATATCGCCGCCGAACGCGATCAGGAATATTTCGAGTTCATCATCGGCGAGTTCGTGCCCGGCGTGCAGCGTCTTGGGCTTCAACCTGCGGAGGCGTGGGCCACCATCTACGGTTCGTATCCGCAAATCCAGGTGGGACTGCTCGCCGCCGACATGTCCCAGGCGCGCCGCATCCTTGCCTCGGCAGATTGGATCGCCCTGCAGGAACGCCTCTTTGGTTACGTAAAAAATTATTCGCACAAGATCGTGCCTGCGCGCGGCGGTTTCCAGTTTTAGATTCTCCATGTCATTGCGAGGAGGGTGCTCGTCCCGACGACACTTGCGCCGCGCGCCAGTGCGGTGAGCAACCTCCTCGCTACTTTTGGCGGCAAAGTTTTAGATACCCTTCATGAAAAATCTCTTCTCCAAATATTGGCCGTGGTTTTTCTTTACCGCGGCCTTTGAGTCTCTACTTGCCGCCCTCGCGCTTTTGCTTCTTCCCTCCGAAAGCGGGCTTTCCCTCCCGCGCCTCGGCCTGCTTGCCGTTCTTCTAATTTTCTTTTTTATGGGGATGAATTGGGGATGGATTGCCCGCCGCGACTCTTCCCGCTTCGACAAATTTGCGAACACGCCCCTCATTTTTTCCTCCTCGCTTCTTTCCCTGACCTCGGGCCTGCTCCTGTTTCTTTTGCGTTATCTCAACCCGCAGAGACTCCTGCCCTATTACGAACGCCTGAGTCCATTGCTGTGGCTTCTCCTTGTTCTTGGAATTCAAGCCGCCATTTTCCTCCTGCTCCTCAAAAATGGATTCCACCCACAGGAGTTTTCCAAACACAAACCCGTTTATCTTTCCTCGTTGATTGCCTTCTGCATTCTTCTTTTTATCTTTCTTTTTGTAGCCATCACCAAACTCGGCATCACAAAGGACAAAGCCTACTGGGGCGAACCCGGTGTCGCCATAATTGGCTGGCAATTTGTCGTTGCCATTCTTGCGGGTTTCATCATACTTATCTTTCACGTCACACGTCACCCGTCACCCGTCACAGATTACGAATTACCCCTTCAGGTCACAAATTACGAATTACGAATTACGAATTACATTCTCCCCCTCCTCCTCTACCTCACCGCCTCCATCCTCTGGCTCAGTATACCGGTGGATGTTTTGCAAAATAGTTTTTACGCGCCCATCACCCCGCCTGCAAATACCCCGTTCCCATATTCCGACGCGGGATTTTACGATTACCTCGCCCAAAGCCTGCTCATCGGAACAGATTATCTTGGCGGAATCCCACCGCGTCCGTTGTATGTGTTCTTCCTTGCTGTTTTGCATTTCCTCTTCGGGCAGGATTATCCCGCCATCATCGCCGCGCAGACGTTGATTCTCGCATTCTTCCCGGTGGCGCTTTATTTCCTCGCAAAAAAACTGCACACCCCCGCCGCCGGTGTGACGGTTGCCCTGTTCGCCATCTTCCGCGAATTGACCGGGCTGTGGATTTCGTCCAACACCCGCGTGGCGAACTCCAAAATCTTCACCACCGATTTTCCCACCGCCATGGCATTGACCATTCTCTGCCTCACCCTCATCTGGTGGCTGAAGCGGCGTGACTTGAAATCCACTTTGCTCACGGGCGGTTTCTTCGGGCTGGTGCTTTTGTTCCGAACACAGTCATTGCTTGTTCTGCCTGTCGTATTCGTGCTGGCATGGTTCGCCTTCCAGCGAAAAACAAAAGAGTGGGTGATGGCTGGGATTGCCTTTGCGGTCGCAATGGCCTTGACCGTCCTCCCGTGGCTGACTCACAACTACATCGTGACCGGTCATTTCACCTTCGACGATCCACGCCAGACGGCCATCATTTACAGCCAGTATTCTTTCACAGGGAATCTGGATATTACCCAATTCGACCCCTCGAAGGAAAGCGCGGGGAATCGCATCCTTTCATTCACGCTTGAAAATCCTGCTTTTGTTGCAGGCTTTATCGCCAACCACTTCCTGAACACGGAAGTCGGCGGCCTGCTCGCGCTTCCGCTCATCGAAAAATTCGACGGGTTGATGGAGCCTGTCAATTTATATTGGGTTTCATGGGATGGCACGCTTCCCTGGTATAACCTTGCCCTGCTGATAATTTATCTCGCCGTCATCGCGGTGGGACTCGGCACATCCTGGCGTCGTTTGGAATGGCTCGGCCTCGTGCCATTGGCCGTCAATTTGGGATATGCGCTTGCAAATGGCATTTCCCGTTTTTCCAGTTGGCGCTACAACCTGCCTGTGGATTGGGTCATTTATTTTTACTTCGCCATCGGCGGGATGGAAATCCTGGGCGGTCTCGTTTTGCTGTTTGGAAAGACCCCCTTTGTGACTCTCCCTGGCGCTGCCCGCCAGGGCATGCGTCGTGACCCTTCGTGGTCAAAACAGGAAATTTCTCTTCGTGATTTTCATCCGCGATCTGCCGCATTCATTTTGGCATTCATATTCGTTGGCGCGCTTCCATGGTTTGCAAAAGGATTGGTCCAGCCTCGTTACACGGCTTCACAAAATGAATTGATCGCAACACTTGAATCACGCGGTTATGACGGTAACGAGATTCATTCTTTCCTCTCCCAGCCCGAAGCGGTTCTTTTGGAGGGGCAGTTGCTGTATCCGCGCATGTATCGCCGCGGCGAGGGAATGGCTTCCGTCAACCCATGGCCCGCCTACGCCATCAGGGACTACGCGCGCATCGGCGCGATCCTGCTCAACGAGACGCGAAGCGATTTGATCTTTCCCACAAAAGACCTCCTCGATTTTCCGCATGGCGCAGATGCGATTGTCCTTGCCTGCAAAATGGACGGCGATTATCTCGAAGTCCGTGCGATTGACTTCGGTAACAAATCCTTCCAAACCGCTCCGCTGACTGATTCTTGCTCTGCTAATCGCTAATAGCCAACTGCTAACCGCTAATAGCCAACTGCTAACCGCTAATAGCCAACTGCTAACCGCTAATAGCCAACTGCTAATCGCTAAATGTCCCGCCTCTCTTCCTCCCTTTTAATCTGGTACAACAAAAATGGGCGGACTCTCCCCTGGCGCGATCACCCCGATCCGTACGCCGTCTGGGTCTCGGAGATCATGCTCCAGCAAACCCGCGTGGAAACGGTGATTCCCTATTTTGAAAAGTGGATGAAGTTGTTCCCAGATATTTCATCGCTGGCAAAAGCCGATGAGCAAACCGTCCTCAATGCCTGGGAGGGACTCGGCTATTACACCCGCGCGAGAAATTTACACAAAGCCGCAAAGATCGTCGCGGAAAAATTCGGCGGCGAGTTGCCTCGTAACTTGGATGACCTGCACAGCCTGCCGGGAATTGGCCGTTACACCGTTGGGGCAATCGCTTCGATGGCCTTCAAAATGGACGAGCCAACTTTGGATGGCAACCTGCGTCGCGTGTTTCACGTTTGTTCGATGTGACGGAATTTGCCGATTCGCCTGCGGGTGAAAAAATTCTGTGGGAGTTGGCCGCGAAGAATCTACCAAAAGGCAAAGCCGGCGATTACAACCAGGCGCTCATGGATTTGGGCGCGGCCATTTGTCTGCCGAAAAATCCGCGTTGCCTGTTGTGTCCGTTGATGAAGATGTGCGAAGCCCGCAAACATGGCACGCAGGAATCGCGTCCCGTGTTGAAGCCGAAGAAGCAGGTTCCGCAATATATCCATGCGGCGGCGGTGATCGTGGAGCGTGGGCGAGTGTTGTTGAGTCAACGCCCGGCGAATGGACTGCTCGGGGGAATGTGGGAATTTCCAAATGCGAGAGTCGAAGCCGATCCTGCCAAAGAGTTGATCAAAGCCATTAACGCCGCATACAGGCTCAAGGTCCGTTTGAAGCGCGTTCGAAATATCCAGGTGGGGGAGTCGCTGGGTATAGTCAAACATGCGTATAGTCACTTCGGGGTTATTGTTCATGCTTTTTGGTGTGAAGGCGTTTCGATCCCAAAAAACAAAACGTTGAAATGGGTAAAACTCAGCGAACTGGGCAATTACCCGATGGGCAAGGCGGACAGGCAGATTGCCAAAATGCTGGGATGATTGACCAAAAATTTTGAGAAAAATGGGAATTGATTCCAAGCGGGTTTTTCGTTATACTGAACATGAGTACCATTTATAACGATGAAAAAAGGAAGGGTATACAATGGGTCAGCCAGATGCAAAAAACAGCAAAACGATTGCGATCATCACAGGCGTCGTTTCCATTATTGTAGCGGCAATAGGCTGTATTGGCGCAATAGCCGCCGCTGGAATCGAACCGTTTGCCACGTGGGTCTTTAATCGCACCCCAGTTCCACCTTTAGCTTCCGCTTCTCCAACTGAATTATCTGCTTCACCTATTCCACCTATTGTGGAGCCTGCGACTGTCACGCCGGATGTGGCATGTGCCCTTGACCACGCTTGCTCTGCGGGCGAGGATTGGGAAAACAGTTGTATTGCCGGTTATAACTGGACGATCTATTCCTCTTCGGATTTCCCCGAAATCCTCAAAGATGAAAACGATTGTTACTCACAGCCGATCCTGGATGTGTTTTATACCAAAAGCGGGGGCTTATCCATTTTTGCCCAGCCCAAGGCGTTGACAACTTCCAAGGATTACGGCTTGTTTTATCAATTGCCGCAAAGCGGGACCGTCAGTGTGAGCGTGGATTTGGATAAGATCGATAACGGGCAGGTCTGGTTTGGGATTTTTGAACGGCCTGATGCCAAATCCAAGGGGGTCTTGCTTGTTGCCCCTCCCGGCGAAGTGCGCGAACAGGCTTTCGCGCTCAAGACCATGCCCGAGGATCAAAGGATAGAAGTCAGCAAGATTTTTCAGAGTTCTTCGGGGAAATATACCCTTGGGTTTACACTCGAATTCGGTTCGATCATCGCAAACGCCGAAGGGATTTCAATGACGCCGATTCCATTCACATCTCCAACCCGCTGGTTGTTCGTTGGATACCGGGCGAAACTCGACGATCCCTTGAACGGCAGCGCCGATATTCAGGCGTTGTTCACTGATTTGAAAATCGGGCAATAATCCCCTTCATCTTTTCCTGAATACAAACTCACCCCGAATGCCAGCCTCGGGGCGAGTTTTTTTATCATTCTTCACACAACACTCACCACGTCACGCCTTGCTCAACGTGACAAACACCATCGGCCTGCGTTTGGTTTCCTGATGCAGGTAACTCTTCACGGCGTTGACGATATCCTTTTCATCGTCCAGCCCGCCGCTGTGGACCACATCCATCACCCGCTTTTGCACTTCGGGGATGAGGGCCTCCGCATCTTCTGGCGAGACGAATCCTCGCGTGATAATCTCGGGGTCATGGAGCAGTTTGCCCGTGAATTTATCGAGGCTGATGTCGATCAACATGATGCCGCTGCGCGCCAGTTGACTGCGCTCGCGCATCACATCATGATCGATGTCGCCGATGGATTCGCCGGTGACGAAGACGTAGTCGCCTGGAATGCGTTCGCCGAGCAAAATCTTGTTGCCGACCAGTTCCACCACCTGCCCATTTTCGACGACGATGGTGTTTTCAGGTTCGACGCCAAGTTGCTGTGCCAGTTCCGCGTGGCGCATGAGCTGACGCAACTCCCCGTGAATCGGCATGAAGTGTTTCGGCTTCACAAGATTGATGAGCAGTTTCTGCTCCTCCTGCGCGGCGTGACCTGAAACATGGATGGGCGCAATGCCATCGTGAATGACCTTCGCGCCTCTCCGCAACAGACGGTTGATCGTCTTGCTGATGGCTTCCTCGTTGCCCGGAATCGGGTGCGAGGAAAGCACGATCGTATCGCCTGACTTCAAATCAAACTGGCGATTTGTCCCAGCCGATAACCGCCCAACGATGGAGGACGGTTCGCCCTGCGAGCCGGTACACATGATCGCAACCTTGTGATCCTGCATGTTTAACGCCTGGTCAATCGGCACGATCAATTCGTCGGGGATTTCCAGATACTTCATCTTGCGGGCGATTTTGACATTGTCCACCATGCTGGGACCGGCAAGCGCCATTTTGCGTCCGTGCTTGGCGGCGGCGTCGGCCACCTGTTGAACGCGGGAGATCAGCGAAGCGAAAGTCGCCACGATGACACGTCCCTTCGCCTCGGCAAAAACCTTATCGAACGCCGGGCCGATGACAGACTCGGAGGGAGTCCAGCCGGGGCGTTCGGCGTTGGTCGAATCGGAAAGGAGCAAATCCACGCCGCGAACCGAGAATTCGGAGAGTTTTGCAAAATCCGTCGGCCAGCCATCCACGGGGGTGTGATCGAATTTGAAATCGCTCATGTGAACCACCAGTCCGGCAGGCGTGGTGATTCCAAGTCCCACCGCATCGGGGATGGAATGGCTCACGTGGAAATATTCCACCTTGAACGGGCCGATGTTGGATGTTTCGCCCGCCTGGATGGTTTTGAACTGCGCCTTGTGCTGGGCGTTGTTTCGGGATAATTTCCCCTCGATCAATCCACGAGTGAGCGGGGTGGCGTAAATGGGCACGTCAATCTGGTCGATCACGTGCTGGATCGCGCCGATGTGATCCTCGTGACCGTGAGTGATGACCAATCCACGCACGCGGTCCGCGCGCTTCATTAAATACTCAAAGTCGGGGATGATGTAATCTACTCCGAGCATGTCGTTATAGGGGAACATGATGCCTGCGTCAACGACCATGATGTCGCCGCCGAATTCGTAGGCCATCATGTTCTTTCCCACTTCGCCCAGCCCCCCGAGCGGGATGATTCTTAACTTGTTCTTTTTACTCATGTGTTTTTATAAACCTCACTGAAAATATTTTATTAAACCGCATATGCGGTAAAAGTCGTGGTTGATATATTTCTGGTACTTACCTCAGCGTCTTTTCCCACAAAAAAGACCTCCGATGACTTGCTCGCGCGAGGTCCCTGTGTAGTTTCAAACACAAATGCCTTACCAAACAAACTGCCATCGTGGGCAGATAAAGTCAACTTCAAACTGGGGCGATTATAGCAGGGCAGGGAAGTTTCGTCAAAGCAGGTTTTGAGGCATGTCACTGCGAGCGCGGAGCGCGAAGCAGTCTCCCGCCACCCCAACTCACTTCCCCTTCCCCTGCCTCTTCAG
>JBBIUO010000065.1:0-5873 GCA_037440205.1 Chloroflexota bacterium | reverse complement strand
ATCAACACATCGAACTGCAACTGCTTCTCGCGGATCATTTTCTGAATGCCGCTTCGAGTCTTTTCGTCGCGCGTTGTCTCCAACTTCTCTTTGAGCGCAGCAATTTCCTGCAACAACTCCACCTCCGCAGAGACCATCCCAGCATTTTTCAACATGGAGTATGCGTTGCGAACCTCCTCCGGCGTTTCAAAATACGCTGTCAGGTCAATGGGCTTGCCCTTGCCTTTGAGGTTATCGAACTCGCCGCGCTCCTGCGCTTCCCTGATGATGGCTTCCACCGCTTTTTCGAGACTCATCGCTGCCTCCTTTTCTCAACAAACACGACCCAATTGTACCCCGTTCCAAATTGACAATATCCCCTCTCTCATTTACACTTTTCAAATGGATATAGACCTCGACCTCTACCGTCATGAAATTCGTGTCTCGTCCGATCCGCTGGTGCGCCTCTCGGCAATCGCTGTTTCGCCCGAACGCCCGCAACACACCCTCGTCTTCATTCACGGTTTCGGCGGCAAGGCCGAACAGTGGCAGTATCAAATGCAAAAATTTGCGATGGACAACCGCGTCATCGCATTGGATTTGCGAGGGCATGGACTCTCCGACAAGCCGACTTCAGGCTACGACATGCCCCGCGTCCAACTTGACCTTGAAACTGCTCTGACACAGTTGAAAGTATCTCCGCCTTTTGTTTTGATCGGCCACTCCTTCGGGGGAGCCATTGTCACGGAATACGCGCTCAATCATCCCGATCACGTCGAAAAACTCATCATCATTGCCACCGCCGGGCAATTCAAATTAAAGCCCCTCTTCAAACTTGGATTGAATCTTCCCGCGCCCCTCCTGCGGATCGCCGGTCTCTTTACCCGCCAATGGCTTCATGCCCCGCCGCACGCGCTCCGACCGTTTTATCTTGAAAATCTCTCCCAATGGGTGGGCTGGGATCGTTTCGCAAAACTGCAGGTTCCCACGTTGATCGTCCGCGGGCATCGTGACCTCGTCTTCGACCGCCCGCTGTTCGAGAAGGTGGCAGGATCCATTCCCGGGGGAGAAGAGGCCGATATCGGCGTATCAGGCCACATGGTCATGTTGGAACGCCGCGATGCGGTGGATCGCGCCATCGCCAGATTCCTCAAAGGCGAGACGAAAAAATCCTGGCGCGATTCATCCATCATCACATCCAAATCATCGCGCGATAAATTGAAGGACGAGCGCGTCTGGCTGAATCATTATGAAGACGGCGTGCCATACACCGTGGACGTGCCGCGCATCCCCGCGCATCATTTACTGCGCTCGTCTGTGCGGAGATTTCCAAATCACCCCGCCGTTTATTTTGAAGGCGCGAAACTATCCTACCGCGAATTGAATCACGAAGCGAATCGTTTTGCGAACGCCCTGATCGCGCAGGGAATCGGCAAGGGCGCGCGCGTGGTTTTGCTTTTGCCCAACGTGCCGCAAATGGTGATCGGTTTTTACGGCGCGTTGAAGGCGGGCGCGGCGGCGGTGCTTATCCCGCCGATGACCGAACCCGAAGAACTCGCCCGTCAGGTGCGCGAGGCGGATGCGAGTGTGCTGGTCACGCTTTCCATCTGGTCGGGTCTTGCAAAGCAGATTCAACAGGAAGCAGGGACTCCCCACATCGTGTTGACCGACCCGGCGGAATATCTCGCGCTTCCAAAATATTTCATCTCGCGCTGGCGCAACCGCGGACTGGATGTGCAAAACGCCCTGCATTGGAATCGCTGGCTTTCTGCGCAAAGCAATAAATCTCCCATCGTTGAAGTTCAACCCGATGACCTTGCTGTCATCATTTACACGGGCGGCACCACCGCGCAATCCAAAGGCGTGATGCTCTCGCACCGAAACCTTGTCGCGAACGCATTGCAGACCCGTCACTGGCTTCCCAAGGCCGAGGAAGGCCGCGAAAGATTTTTGTGCGTCGTGCCGTTCTTCCACAGTTACGGCATGACCGCCGCCTTGAACGTTCCCGTTTCGCTCGGCGCGGCGCTGATCTTAAAGACGCAATTTCAAACGCTCGACGTTTTGAAAGCCGTCAAACGTTACAAACCGACGATCTTCCCCGGCTCGCCGAGCATGTACGTTGCCATCACCAACTTCCGCGGCGTACGAAAATACGGCATCCATTCCATCAAGGCTTGTATCAGCGGCTCCGCGCCTTTGCACGTGGAAGTTCAGGAATCATTCGAGAAACTCACCAAAGGCAAACTCGTCGAAGGCTACGGCTTGACCGAGGCGTCGCCCATCACGCACGCCAACCCGCTTGGAAAGAATCGCAAGGTCGGAAGCATCGGCGTTCCATTGCCGTCCACGCAGGCCGCCGTCGTGGATTTGATATCGGGGCGCAAGGAAGTGGAACCCGGTCAGATTGGCGAACTCGCCGTGCGCGGTCCGCAGGTGATGACGGGCTACTGGAAAAATGAAGCCGCTACAAAGGAAGTCCTCACCGACGACGGCTGGCTTCTCACCGGTGACGTTGCCCAAATGGACGATGACGGTTATTTCCGCATCATCTCACGCAAGGCCGATATGTGGTACCCCGAAAAACCCGGCACACCGGCCTTCCCGCGCGATGTGGAGGAAGTCATCTACGAGATTCCACAGGTCAAGGAAACGGTGGTTGTCGCAGTGGCGGGACATCCTTTTGCCTTTGTCATCGCAGACCGGGAAAAGCCCAGCGCGGAATCGGTCATTGCCTACTGCAAGCGCCGCCTGCCTCCGCATCTCGTTCCGCGCTTCGTCATTTTCATGGACGATTTCCCGCGCACATTCATCGGAAAAGTACTTAGAAGAGAATTGGCAAAACGATATGGAAAACAAATTGCTGGCGAATGAATTCAAGAATGAAGGATAAAGGATGAAAGATGAAGGATGAAGTAATAACAAAAGACGAGGTTTTGGAGAATAATCTGGCTGTGAATTTTGTTCAGCAGGGAGAAGGCGCGCCTGTCATTCTCACGCATGGGCTGGCCGCCTCACTTCACGATTGGGACGATCTGTTGCCCGAACTGGCCGCTTCGGGATATGCAGGCTTTGCGCTCGATCTTCTCGGTCACGGCGAAAGTTACAAGCCTGCCGACCATCACGATTATTCGTTCGATTCGGTTTTCGCGCATTACTCGGCCTGGATCGCTTCGCTCGGTCATACCGAACCGATGATTCTCGTCGGCCATTCACTGGGCGCGGGACTGGCTTTGCAATACACGCTCGACCATCCCGAACGTGTGCGCGCGCTTGTGCTGGTCAATCCATTCTATGATATTTATCAACTGCCGCCTGTTTTGCGCCTCGCGTTCCGCCGCAAACTCATCAACACCACGTTGATTGATCGCACACCCTACCGCCTCTTCCGCTTCATGGTGGATGTGACCAGTTTCAATTATTATCTCGGCCACCGCGAGACCCACGTTCTGCCCGAACATATTCGATATCAAACCGCGCTGGATTACAAACGCGCCTCCTCTGGAATTTACAACATCCCGCGCTCGCTTCCAAACCTGACCTCGAACCTGCCTCGCATCCAACAGCCGACCCTGCTCCTTTGGGGTGGCCGCGACCAAACCCTCGCCCCGCAGTCCTTTCCGCGGATCGGCGAACTGCTCCCGAATGTTGTTGACACGCACATCATGCCCGTTTGCGGACATGTGCCGCATCAATGCCACCCCGAAACGTTCAATCCGTTCGTAATGAAATTTTTGAAAAGCCTGGTGTAGGTCATGCTTCAGCATGACTACAACCGTTTCACCCGCGCATACAACAACCTCCAAAATAATTTCCTCCACACTTTGACCGCCTGCACGCGCTCATCCCTTGAAATGGGATGGGCGCTGTACGTTTCCTGCAAATACAAATTGGTCAGAAAACCGATTTCATCGGGAGCGGGAGTCAGCCATTCGTAACCGCTTCGCAGCCTCGACCTCAATTTGCTCGCAAAAACTGTCGGCGTTTCGTTGACGGGCGCGTCCTTGTAAATCTTTTTACCGTGATAAAAAACGTATTGGTAGATCGAGCCGATGGTCTTGTGCGGTTGTAGCAATCCCTGCGCGCGCAGGAACCATAATCCCGCAAACAAACTAACCAACGCCAGCACAGCCATTGGCAGGAAAAAATTTTGTCTGGGAAAATATCCCTGCTTTTCGTATGCGTTCATCCTGCTCACGGGGGATAAAACAGGTGGGATGAAGGAGTTATTTTCTCCGGAAAGATCATCGGGCAGGGTAATTTCCAACTGGCTTGCGGTTGGCTCGAACTCCACCCAGCCGACTCCTGTAAAATAAATCTCCACCCAACTGTGCGCGTCCGCTTCACGGACGATGTATTTTGCCTCCCTCGCATTGTAAATTCCGTTTGCATAGCCGATCACCAGCCGCGCAGGCAATCCCGCCGAACGAGCCATCACGACCATCGCGGTGGCGTAATAATCGCAATATCCCTTCTTCAAATCGAAAAGAAAATAATCGGCCACATCCCGGTCTGGCGGGGGAGCGGAAACATCGAGCGAGTATGGATAGGCGCGGAGATATTTCTCGATTGCCTTTGCCTTGTCGTAGGGGTTGGTGATGGTTGCCGTCAGCGATTTCGCCAGGTCACGCACGCGCTGGGGAACTGTATCGGGGAGACTCAAATATGTTTCGCCGGGCCCAATTGACGGGTCCGAAGGTGAAGCGCGTAATTCATTCGCACTGACGATGACGAGCAACGAATCCGCGCTGTAACGTTTGGCCTGCGTGGTGGCCCCAAGCATATCCGCCGCTGAAAGTGGGTTGCGCCAATTCACGCTGACGGGTTGATCTGCCGCAGTGAGTTGACCCGTCCAATACAGGCGGTTGTCTTCGGTGAAGGTTTTATCCACCTGCTGATGGATGATTTTGTATCCATCGCCTGCCCTCGAAAAAATGATTTTATCGGCGGCGTAGGTTTCACTGTTCACGGGGGAGGTCGCCCATCCCTGCCCGTTGTAGACATCGTACGTGAGCCAGCGCCAGTAGTGACGCGGAACGGCCTGATTGATGATCGCATTTTCGGTGGCGGCAAGTTCGCCCGTTTGCACGGTGAACATGACCGTTTGCGCCAGCGTTGGACTCATGCCAATGAGATGTTGGCGCGGCAGACCCGACGTGCCTCTGACCACGTATGCCTGCACGGCTTCCCTGTCGAGGCCGAGCGCTTTGCCAATGTCATCTTTTTTGGCAATCTTCTTCGCCACCTCGGTGACAGAAATGGACGGCATTGCACCTGCTCCTGCAACCAGCGCAATGGACAAAACCAGAACAGCGGAGTAAGTTTCCCGCAGCGCTTTTGCGTTTGTTTCGTTGCTTTCTGTGACGACATTCCATTTTTGATTTACGCCGATGAGCATGATGAAGGCAAAAAGCGCAAGTTGGAGGGAAAACAGGTCTTTGCCGGTGTAATCCAAAATGTAGGTTTGCAATGCAAGGGTTGGCGCGAGCGCAAGAAAGGCCTGGTTGTGCCTGCTCGTTTTCCAGCCTGCCCATGCGGAGCAGAGCAACAGCGGCATATCCCAAATGAACTCGCGCACGGAAGGATGTTTTATGGAGCCGTTGAAGATGAGCGAGGCAAAAGCATTGAACCTGTTTGCAAGTTCGGCAAATTGCGCTTGAAAAATGGATATATCGGGGAATGCGATTTCAAGTGTCTCGTCTGCAAGCAACCAGCGGAGGAGGTCGCGTTCAAACGGCGGGATGGAGCGAATAAGTATTTTCAGCGGTTCGATCAGTTTTGCGCTTTCGGTCACTGCGAGGAAGAAGCCAAATGCCAAAGCGATGATCCACGCGCGGCGGGGTGACCACGTACCGAAGCCGAGCAAATATGCAAGCGTCACTGTGAATGCGGCAACG